>NZ_CP154625.1:308900-617800 GCF_051148895.1 Terrisporobacter vanillatitrophus | reverse complement strand
CAAATATACTTTGTAATGTTCCTTGACTTATTTCTGCTTGATATGGTGTATATGCTGTATAAAATTCACTTCTTGATGTAATATGTTTTATGATTGAAGGAATATAATGATCATAAGCCCCTGCTCCTAAGAAGCAAATTAATTCTTCTGTACTAATATTTTTATCTGCCATGTTTTTTACTATCTGACTAACTTCTAATTCTGATTTTGATTCTTCTAATTCTAAATCTTTCTTTAATTTCAAACTATCTGGAATATCTGAGAATAAATCGTCTATTTTGTTCACTTTACATGCTTTAAGCATTTTTTCTTCATCTTCATGAGTTGCTGGTATATATGAATATTGTTTATATTCTTCCTTTACTATTTCCGTTTTTTTATATTGTTTTTTATAAAAAGGTCTTTTTACTATTACCGCACTTACAAGTTTTTTTCTTACTCTTACTCCTATTTCACTTCCAATTTTGGCATAATCCCTATCTATTATTGCCATTCCTATAAATTTATCTAAAGTAGGTGATTTAAGTCCAGTAGTAACAAATCCTATAACTTTATCATCTACTTCTATTTCATATCCACTTCTTATCATACCTTTTCCTTGCATTTCAAAAGCAACTAATTTTCTTTGAGTTTCTTGTGATTTTAAACTAATTAAAGATTCTTTTCCTAGAAAATTTTCTTTATTCAATTTAACAAATATTCCTAAACCACCTTCCAGAGGAGATATTTCTTCACTTATTTCATGACCATAAAGAGGTAAATTCACCTCTGCTCTTAAAGTATCTCTAGCTCCAAGGCCTGCTGGTATTATGCTATCTTTTCCAGTTTCTAAAATATCATTCCATATTTTCTCTACCACATTTTCGTCACAGTATATTTCAAATCCATCTTCACCAGTATAACCTGTTCTTGAAACTATACATTTTTCTCCACAAACCTCTACATTATTTTTAAATTTGTAAAACTCTATATCACTTAAATTTATATTTACTAACTTAGATAATATTTCTTCAGCTTTTGGACCTTGTATTGCCAATTGAGAAACATGATTAGATATATTATTTATGTTTACATCAAATTTTTTACTTTGTTTTTTAATCCATTCATAGTCTTTATCTATGTTACCAGCATTAATTACTAGTAGATATTTCTCTTCTTTTATCATATAAACTAACAAATCATCTACTGTCATTCCATTTTCATAACACATTGGTGAGTATATAATCTCTTCTGCTTTCAGGTTTGTAATGTCATTTGTAATTAAATACTGTATAAAATTAAATGCTTCTTTTCCCTTAACTTCAACTTCTCCCATGTGAGAAACATCAAATAGCCCGGCACTTCTTCTTACATAGTCATGCTCCTTAGTTGCACTTATATACTCTAGTGGCATTTCCCATCCTGCAAATTCAAACATTTTTGCATTTAACTTTTCATGTGTAGAAAATAATTTAGTTCTTTTTAATTCCATACATTCTATCATTCTATTACTCCCCCCATCACATTTTTTATATAAACATAAAATTTTTTATATAAACATAAAAAAGAGGATATGCAGACACTACAAGTAGTAGCCACATATCCTCTGTTCATTTACCTGAAAGTTTTCATGAGAAAATCTCATTTTCTTCGTCGGTGACTTTCACTCTTAATGAGCAAAGTCTTTCCAGAGTTCCATCAATTTACGATATTCTTGCCTGAAAGTTTCTCTTGAAAATTTAATGGCGATTTTCAGATTGCTTCTTCGGCCTTTTTACCTAGGTAAAAACGTCTCTCGTAAATATCATTTGGATTTATTTAATTCTAAAATCATTGTATGTGAGTTCATAATATTTTTCAACTGTTTTTGTTTATTTTCTTTTGTGTTTTTTCTGACTTTTTATTCTTAAATTATATAATTCTAATAATAATATGGAGAAGAAAACATAAATAAAAATGTTCCTAATGCGCCTATCAATAATAAAAATCCTATGGTAATTATAACTAATATTATTGGTATTGCTATATTAACTCCACCTTTATCTAATATTAATCTTTGTTTTATATCATCATCCATTTTTGTAAAAGAAATTAATTGATTTTGTATATGTTTTAAATAAGCTATATTTCCATATAGCCCCGAAATTACGGCTATAGCTATACTTGTAATTAATGATAAAGATGGTATTAATACTCCAATTACTAAATCTGCTATAATAAGTCCAAAACCTATAGCATACATTTTTCTATATAAAAACCACCATGAATTAAAGAAAAATGCGGCCCAGTTCCAACTAGTAGATTTGTATAGTTCTTGGATCTCCTTAAATTTAGGTATATAATATTCTTCTTTCTTTTGTATAAAGTTAATCATATCTCTATTATCAAAATCAACTCTATAATTTTCATCATAACTATTATCTGTAAAACTTTTATATGTTTCGTTATTTTTTACAGCTTCTTTAAAATTTTCAGTAGTACTTTTTATGCTATCTTCTATAGTAACTAGTTTATTTCCACAATTTGTGCAATATATGAACTTATTTTCTTCAGCCATAATTTTCTCTCCTTAAATATTTTTATTGTACTATTATTAATATGTTCCTACAATAGAGTATAATATATTAATATTTGCAATTTATCAATACTATAAAATAGTAAATCCATTTTAGTTGACATACTTGATTTTTATATATACTATATAAATACAAATTGTTAGAATTTAGAATTATTCAATTTCTAAATTTCAGAATAGGGGGTATTGAAATGGATTCATCAAGTGACAAATCTTATTCTATGAATAGAATACTTGGATTAAAGGAAAGCATTACTATAACTGTGGGGACAGTTATAGGTGTTGGCTTATTTACCGTTGGAGCCAATGGTGTTGGTTATTTAGGACCTAATGTTATTTTTGCAACTTTATGTGCATTCATTGCAAGTATTATACCGTCATTGCTTTATGCTGAAATGGGATCTGCCATTCCTTATGCTGGTGGAACTTACAATTATGCATCCAAAGGACTTGGTAAAGTTTGGGGTATGCTTGCTGGTTGGAATTTTGTTATATCTTTGATGGCAGTTGCCAGTGGTGAAGCCCTTGCTTTTGCTTTTTATCTTACAACTACGATGGAAGCTCTTAAAATTCCATTCGCTATTGATTCAAGAGTTATAGCTGTTATAGTGATTTTATTATTTATGTTTATTAATTTAAAAGGTGTTGAAATTTCAGGCAAATTACAAAATGCCTTTATGTTCTTTTTTTGGGGCGTTGCCGTAGTTTGGTTCATTTCTATGATAGGAAATATTCAACCAACAAACTACTCTTTAGGAATTATAGAAAATCCAAATATTAAGAGCTTTATATTTACTACTGCTTTAATTTGGTGGTGTTTCGCTGGATTTGAGACATGTTGTGCCATGGGTGGTGAAATCAAATTTCCACAAATCAATATTCCAAGGGCTATAAAACTTGCTCCATTTATAGTATTTATAGTAACTGCAACTTTTCAATTTTTCTTATTAGGCATAGTTCCTATAGAAAAACTTACTATGCTTCAAACATCTTCTGCTCCTTATGCAGATACTATGATTCAAGCAGGCATACTAGGTTTTCCACTAATAATGTTATGTCTTGGAATTGCTTTTGGTGGTGATTTTTCAACTTTAAACTCTTGTATTGCTGCTCCATCTAGATATTTATATGAAATGGCAAAAGACGGCGTTATTCCAAATTATTTTTCAAAAATTCATCCAAAATATAAAACACCTTATTTTTCTATAATATTTTTAGGTATTATAACTATTGCACTTATTTATATTGGAGATATTTTATATGTGGCATCTCTTAGTTTGTTTGCTGATTTATTTTATTATATAATTGGATTCTTTGCTTTTATTGGTCTTAGAAAAAAACATCCTGATTTAAAAAGAGAATATAAATCTCCTTGTGGTATATTTTTAGCAGTTTTAAGTATAATTGCTTATATTATAATGATGACTGAATTAGAGAAAGATGCCTTCATCACAGGTATTATCTGGTGTGCAATTGGTATAATAGTATTTTTATTCTTCAGTAATAAAAATAAAGATATTGTAACAAATGAAGAGCCAGTTCCTACTCCAAGTAAAAGTGAAGTAATTGAACTTGATAAAGAATATCAGATTTGGAGAACTATTGTAGTTATTTTATTCGTTGCGGTGCTTCTTTTATATGGTGTTATGTATTTTATTGCATAATAAAACCGAATCATTTGGTTGTTATTTTTAACATAAACCTCATGATTCGGTTTTTATTTTATTTTGTTAAATTAATATATTTTCTTGAAGTTAACAAATAATAAGTCATATATATTACAGAGAATACAATAGTTGTTATTATGGTAGACAACCTTCCATCTTGATTAAATAAACTTGTTACTGCATAACTTGCTACAGTGCTATGAATTATTGCCACTATAGCCGGAATCATGAAAAATATTCCTAATTGCTTATTAATAGATTTATTAATATATTCTTGGCTTGTTCCTATTTTTCTCAATGTATCAAATCTAGGCTTGTCTTTGCTTGCATCAGAAATACATTTAAAGTACATAATACTTCCTACAGAGGTTATAAAAACTAAAGCCATAAATAATCCTATAAAGTAAATTGCATTTATAAAGTTATAGCTATCTCCATCAAAATTATCTACACTATAAACTTCTAGATTACTATTATCTTTAATATAACTTGATATTTCTTTACTATTATCAAAGTTTTCTAAAGTAATACAAGATATATTTTCTGTATCCTTATTTAAATCTTCCTTTACTGAATTATAAGTATTGTCATTTACTATAACTAAGGCATTATCTCTAAATGGGCCAAATAAATTCATATAAAAATCGTCTACTATTTTAATATTACTCTTACCTAAATTGATACTTACTTTAAAATCAAAGGCATTAATTAAGCTTTTTGGAATAATAAATATCCCTTCCTCATTTTCTAAATTTTTATTTAAAAATTTCTTTTCATTATCTAAGTTTCTATATTTATATATTTTTTTAACATCTGAATATTTTATTAAATCAATTTGATCCATATAAAGTATTGGTGATTTTTTAGTTCCATTGTCAGTAAGATCAATTGGTATAATTTCTGTTTGAATATCAAAAGCAATCTTTTCTTTATTTAATTTTAGAGCTTCTTTAACTACTTTATTATCTAAATTCCCCTCATACATTATACTATATGGATATTCAGATTCTTTACCTTGCGAAAAAATAGTTCTAGTGGCAATAGATACTATTACACAAGTTAAGCAACAAGTTATTAATACTGCAATTTGACCTAGAACTTTATTATTGTCTCTTATTCTAAAAATTATATTATTGTAACTTAAAATATTAGTATTTTTATATAAGAAGTTTTTATTATTAATTAATTTTAAAACTATAAAAGTAAAAAATCCTTTAAATAATAACATTGTTCCTATTATAACCATAATTACTGTGGCAAATATGGCTAATGGAAATGGTATATTATATCTTTTGTAATATAAAATCACAGCATAAGCTAAAACTATAACTATTAATCCTAAAATACCTTGTAAAGTCTTATTTTTACTATTGTCACTTTGATATATATTTGTTGCATTAATAAGTTTTGTTATATCAGTTCTCAATAAAACTATATATTCTTTAATAAACACACAGATTAATATACATAAAAAAATTAAACTAGTTATTAAAATAGCTTCTTTTGAAATTTCAAACTTCATCACAGTACTTACTTTAGAAATTTTAGCCAATGCCATTAAAAATAATTTATTAGTTAGAATTCCACCAAGTATACCGCAAACTAAAGCTATTATACCTATTAGCAATCCTTCTCCAGCAAATAACAAAGCTATTTTATTATTCTCCACACCCATAAAAGTATAAATTCCAAATTCTTTTTTCCTTTGCTCTATAAAAAAACTACTAGAGTAAGATATAAAAAATATAAAAAACAAACACAACACCAATGCACAAACACCTGCTAAAGATGATACTACATTTAAATCTTGTATCTGTCTAAATTGTTCACTAAACATCAATGTTATAAAGTTATAAAATACTACAATGGAAAATATCATAGAAAATATGTACATTCCATAGTTTTTCAAATTCTGTTTTAAGTTCATAAAAGAAAGTTTAAAGAAGTTCATTTACTTCACCTCCCATGGAAGTAAGTAAATTCATTATACTATTGTAGAATTCTTTTCTATTTCCTGAACTATCTATTCTAGCGTTTAACTTTCCATCTTTCATGAAGACAACTTTTTTAGAATAACTTGCACTAAATGGATCATGTGTAACCATAATAACTGTCACATTAAATTTTTCATTCATGTCTCTTAAACAGTTTAATAACTCTGATGATGATTTTGAATCTAGTGCTCCTGTTGGCTCATCAGCAAAAATTATTTTTGGTGATGTTATAAGTGCTCTAGCTGCTGCTGCTCTTTGTTTTTGTCCTCCAGATAATTCATAAGGATATTTTTTTAGATGAGCTTCTATTCCAAAAAATTTAGCAAGTCTCATAACTTCTTCTTTTATTTTATTTTGTTTTTCATTACCAATTACAAGAGGTAGGGCTATATTATCCTCCACACTCATGCTATCTAATAAATTATAATCCTGAAAAATAAAGCCAATATTATCTCTTCTAAATTTAGATAGCTCTTTATTATTCATTTTACTTATATCTTTATTTTCATAATATACATTTCCTGATGTAGGTTTATCTACTGTTGATAAAATATTTAGCAAAGTAGTTTTTCCTGCTCCAGAAGGTCCCATTATAGATAAAAATTCGCCTTCTTTAACGTCTAAATTAATATCTTTTAAAATCTTAAATGTATTTTTATTATTTTTAATATCTTTTTTCAAATTAATAGTTTTTAACATATTACCCTCCAAATTTCTAATATTTATTATACTTATATTTTATAAGTTTCAGATATTTGCTTCCATCTCTTAACCTAACACTTTGGAGATAATATGTGTCATTTATGTCACATTGAAGTAATCTGATAAGTTATAGAAAGTAATATATACATCACAAAATTCATTTGGCGTTGATATTACGTTTATGTGGTGACTTAATTTATTTAAGATTTTCTTTGAAATATAAAGTCCCATACCCGTTGATTTTGTTTTCTTTCTTCCATTTTCTCCAGTAAATCCTTTGTCAAATATTCTTTCTATATCTTGAGGTACAATTCCCATACCATAGTCTTTTATATGAAGTTCACATCCTTTTTTATTTTCCTTCAAATAAATTTCTATTTTTCCTCCTATATGGCTATACTTGATTGCATTATCAATTATTAGCTCAATTATATGAGTAATCCACTTTTTATCAGTAAGAACATTTTTATTTAACTGATTAACTTGCAAATCTATTTTATTATATATAAATTGATATTTATTTTTCTTTATTACTTCTTTTACTATTTGTTCCAAGTTCACTTCATTTATTATAAAGTCTGAATTATAGTTTCCTGCTCGACTTGAATACATTGCTTGTTCCACTAATTTATCTATACGGCTGACTTCACTATTAATTTGCTTAGATAATTCCCTACTATCATCAATTTCATTTACTCTTTTTCCTATTATTTGAAGAACTGAAATTGGAATCTTCACTTCATGAATCCAGTTTGTCATGTAATCGTTTATATCCTCTAATTCATTTCTTAAACTATCTACTTCTTCCTCATTCTCTTCAATTAGATGTTTTACATTCTTATAAATATAATCCCTTTCCAAATCATCATATTCTTCTCTTAAATTATGTATTGAATTTATGATTTTTTTTGTTTTTTTCTTATAATTTCCATAACCAATAAAAGTGAAAATTACCACAGCTAAAATTGATAAAATATTAATATAAATTAAAGTATCAATACTATTACTTAAATTAGGATCTAGTATCATAGTAACATCAACTATTAACATTATTAAAATTATTAAAATTAAAAATACTTTTACTTCTCTTAAATAATTTCGTAAACTCATTTTATTATATATCCTTGTCCTTTTTTAGTTTCTATAAAATCATTTAGTCCTATGGAGCCTAACTTCTTTCGCAATCTATTAACATTTACTGTTAAAGTATTTTCACTTATAAATTCATCTGTATCCCAAAGTTCTTCTATTATTTCATCTCTACTTACGATTTTTTCTTGATTTTCCATTAATATTTTCATTATTTTCAACTCATTTTTAGTCAGTTCGGCATTTTCATCTTTAAAGTATATCTTTCCATCAACTATATTCAGTGTTATATCTTTAAATTTTATTATCTCGCTTTTTAAATCATTATTATAAGAGTAAGTTCTTCTAAGTATGGCTTGAATTTTGGCAACTAAAATTTGTGGCGAAAAAGGTTTAGTAATATAGTCATCTCCTCCCATATTTATAGACATGATTATATCCATATCATTATCTCTAGAAGAAATAAATATTATTGGTACTTTCATAAAATTTCTAATTTGTGAACACCAATAAAATCCATCATAACAAGGCAAATTAACATCCATTAAAATTAATTTTGGATTACATTGTAATACCTCATCTGTTATATTTTCAAAATCATTTACCTCACAAGCACTGTATCCCCACTTACCCAAAGTCAAGCCAATTTCTCTACTTAAAGCTTTATCATCTTCTATTATAAAAATATCCATTATTATATACCTCTTTATTTTTTATTTTCAAATCAATATTATTATATATTAATTATAATCCATTCCATTGTTTTTCTTTCAAATTGTATATCATTAAGATTTGATTTTGGATAATATTTAGCTTATTTTATTATTTTTATGTAAATAATAAATAGAACTATTTAAAATAATTGGAGGTGTATTTTTTGAATTATAAAAATCCCATAAACCATAATTGTAATATTAAGTGCCCTAAATGCAACCATACATATTCATATGACTTTAAAATTGAAGATTTGAAAAAAACTACTAATAAAATAGGTTCTGTTGAAAATTCCTATGAATTTTTAACTTATTTAATTTGCAAAAATCCTCTATGTAATTACGATATTGAAATTAAAGGAGAAGCTATTGTAAATTCCTCAAATATTCCAGATTCAATAAAAATTATTTCTATTAAATAATATAAAGAGCTCATAAAATATGAGCTCTTTATATTGATACTTTATACTATTAAGTTGTTTCATTTTTTAATCTGTTTTTAAGGCATCATCAAATGCCACATCTGATGGTGAAAAGTTAATTTTCTTTGTAAATTCACAAGCCTCTGTTGCTCCAAATACTCTTTCCATTCCACTATCTTCCCATTCAATTGATAATGGTCCATTATATCCTTTTTCATTTAAAATTCTAATTATCTCATCAAAATCCACATCCCCATGACCAGGAGATACGAAGTTCCATCCTCTACAGTAGTTACCAAAAGTAATGTGAGAACCTAATATGCCATTTCGTCCATTCAAGTTTAATTTTGTGTCTTTTATATGTACATGATATACATACTCAGCAAAATCATATAAGAATATACTTGGATTTACCCCTTGCCAAATTAAATGACTTGGATCAAAGTTTATGCCTAGAGTTTTTCTATAATCAAATACTTCCAATAATTTTTTAGTAGTATAATAATCAAAAGCTATTTCTGTAGGATGAACTTCCAAAGCAAATTTTATATTACATTCATCAAAAACATCAAATATTGGTGACCAAAGCTCTTTAATTTTTTCATATCCCTTATCTACTATTTCTTCTGTAGTCTGTGGGAAAGAATACCACATTTTCCAAATTGGAGAGCCCATAAATCCTGTTACAACATCAACACCCATTGCTTTTGCCGCTTTTGCTGTGTATTTCATTTCTTCAATTGCCCATCTTCTTATTTCATCTGGTTTTCCTGCAAATTCAGATGGTGCAAATCCATCCAATCTTTCATCCCATACATCTCCCACACATTGTCCTGCTAAATGAGATCCTATTGCCCAGCATCCTAAGTTATATTTATCAAGTGTTGATTTAATTTCTTTTACATACTCTGGATCTGTTGCTGCTTTTCTTACATTTAATTGTCCCCATGTTGCTATTTCCAATCCTTCATATCCCATTTCACTAGCTAATTTGCAGATTTCTTCCAAATTTAAATCAGCCCATTGTCCTGTAAATAATGTAACTGGTCTTTTCATAATTAATTCCCCCTAAAAATTATTTCTAATTTTTTAAATCAACCCATACATTTCCATTCTCACTACTTTTCAGACATGCTTCAACAAATAAAATTCCTTCCAATCCATCAGTAATTGTTGGATAATCAATCATACTTTCTTCAAAAATATTATCTTCTTTTGCTTTAATACACTCCATAAAACTTAAATATAAGTTTGCCATAGCTTCAAGCCATCCTTCTGAATGACCACTTGGAAGTCTTTCATACTTGGCCACACTTTCACCAATAGCCCCATATCCTCTATGAACTTCATTAATACTTCCATCTTCTTTAATTATTATTACTTTTTCCGGTGTTTCTTGGAACCATTGAATACTACCTTTACTACCATATATACGTACTCTTAAACTATTATCATGACCTATGGCAATTTGAGAAGTCCAATACATTCCTGTGGCACCATTTTCATATTCAACGAGAACCATATCGTTGTCATCTAATTTACGTCCAGGAACTACTGTATCCATTTTTGCTAACACCTTTTTTATCTTAAGTCCAGTCATTGTAGCTACTGCATTTTCAACATGAGTGCCTAAATCACCTAAACAGTTAACCTTGCCTGCTTGTTGTGGATCACATCTCCACTCTCCTTGCTTTCCACCACAATCATTTTCATGTGCAAGCCAACCTTGAGGATATTCAGCCATAACTGTTCTTACTTCCCCAATTTCTCCATTTTTTATTATTTCTTTTATATGTTTTGCTGTCACATGACCCATATAAGTATAAGTAACCATAAATAATAAGTTCTTTTCTTTTGCTAATGATTCTAATTCCATAGCTTCTTTTGATGTTACCGTTACTGGTTTATCACAAGATACATTAATCCCAGCTTCTAAAAAAGCTTTGCATATTTCATAGTGTGAATTATTTGGTGTAACTATAACAGCAAAATTAATGCCATCTTCTTTTTTAGATTCAATTTTGGCCATTTCAAATGCATTTTCATAACATCTTTCTTGGCAAATTCCAAGTTCTTTACCCATGAGTTCATTTTTTTCTTTTGTTCTAGAAAAACATCCTGCAACAATTTTAGCTTTTCCATCTAAGTTGATGGCACGTCTATGTGCATCACCAATAAATCCGTCTGGTCCTCCACCAACCATTCCATAATTTAAAACTTTTTTCATATCTATGGCCTCCTTAATATATCTTTCCAATAGAATTAAATAGTTTCATTTTATTAATAACAGATTGCTTTATCATTTCAACTTCATAAGGTATCATATCCGTTACACATTTCTTTCCATTATCAAATGCACACTTAGCACCGCTGGCTGCAGCTTCATTTATATCTGTAAAAATATTTACCTTACTTATTCCTCTTTTTATTGATTTTTTGAAATCCTCATCTGATAAACCAGATCCTCCATGAAGTACTAAAGGTATATCAATTGTATTTGCAATAGTTGAAATTCTTTCAAAATCCAGCTTTGGCTTAAATTTGTAAGCACCATGAGCAGTGCCTATAGCAATGGCTAAAGCATCTATTTTCGTTTCTTCTACATATTCTTTTGCCTGCTGTGGGTCTGTATAAAAATCTTCTGGATTAATTAAAAATGAATTACCTTCTGTAGAATTCTCATTATCACCCACATGACCTAATTCAGCTTCTACAGTTGCTCCAAATTGATGTGCAATATATGTAAGTTCTTTTACTTTCCTTATATTTTCTTCATAAGTATCTGTTGAGCAATCATACATAACCGATGAAAATCCTAGCTCAAGAGCTTTAACACATTTTTCAAAAGTTAGTCCATGATCATAGTGAATAACTACTGGTACTTTTGCTTTTTTAGCCATAGGAACAAGAAAATAAGATAACTCCTCCAATGGTCCATAAGGCAACAATACTTCCGCTGTTCCCATAATAACTGGTGAGCCAGTTTCTTCTGCTGCTTGTATAATGCCTCTAGCAAGTTCTAAATTTACTGCATTAAATAATCCAACAGCGTATTTATTCTTTTTTGCTGGTAATAGAACTTCATTAAGATTTACTAACATATTTACTCCCTTTCTTTAATTAAATCTTGCTTTTTCCATCCTCTATTTATAATTTGTTCCAATTCATCCAATGGTTTAATTCCACTTAAAGCATCATAAGTGCTTACACAAGATGCTCCTGTGGCTACAGATAGCTGCATACATTTATCAAAAGAGTATCCTCTTAACATGGCTGTAAGAAAGGCCGCTATGCTAGTATCTCCGGCACCTGTTCCTGACACTACTTTTTCTGGCTCATAACTTTTTTCAAAGCCTTCTCTATTCGACCATGAGTCTAAATTTAATTTTATATTTGAACTTATTGAAGATAATTTATCTTTATCTCCTGTTTTATAATAAATACCTGGCGCTCCACATTTTATTAATACAACTTTTGCACCCATATTTATAAGTTTATGTGCTAAAGGCTTTACATCATTAATAGATAAAATACTTGTAATATCTTTTCCATTGGCTTTTATAACCCACTCATCATATTTTTCTCTATCAATCATAAATGCCAATTCCTCCACACTTGGAACAAAGAAATCCACATAAGGAAGTACTCTTTCCAGTATAGAGTTCCAATTTATGCTCCCAGCTTCTGATAAAGGATCAATAGCTGCCATATCAAGTGAAGTTGCTATATTATGCTCTTTTATATTTTTAAATATTGTAAGTAATTCTTCTCCTTGATTTCTATAAATGTTCTTCATCAAAGGAGGATATCCAAAGTGAAATAAGGATACATCTTTTAACATATCTTCACATATATCTTCAGATACAAAATCATCATTTGCTCCTGAATTATGCAAAAAAATTCTATCTACTCCTGGTGGAGAAATAACTATGGAGTAAGATGTGCTTGTTTTGGGTGAAGAAATCATTTTGTCTGACACATTATATTTATCTAAAATATTCATTATTAATTTACCAAAAGAGTCTTCCCCTATTTTGCCAACTAATTTTACATCTGCTCCAAGAATTTTCATTGCTAATCCAGTGTTAGCAACAGCTCCTCCTGTATGAACATCTGCTTCGTCCACATTTATTAACTTCCCTGGTGTTAATATATCTCTAAGCTCTTTTCTTTTATTTGACGGGAAAATAGGAGTAATATCCAAACAAATATGACCTGCAACGATTACTTTTTTATTATTTTTCAACATATTCTTTACTCAATTCCCATTAGAAGGTTCATAACATACATTTCTAAACCTTCAAAATCTCTATTTTCAACACATTTTCTTTGGAAGTCATAATCAAATCTTGAGGCCTTTTCTTCTAAAGCTTTTGCTATTTTCAAACTATTTTCCAAATGTTTATATCTATCTTCATCTTTTGTTGTTCTCATAGCCTTAACATCAAGACCTATGTATTCACCATTTGAACCATAATTATTTTCTATTAATACTTTTATTTGATTAAAAGCTTGTCTAAGATTTTCCACACCAAAAGTTTTGTCTTGATCAAATTTAATTCCATTTTGGTCATTTAAATGAACTCCCCAAAGTTTTCCCATTGCAAGTGCAAATCCAATTTCATGAGAAGGATCTAATCCTGCTAGTATGGCATGAGCTGATTCAAGTAAACCACCTACCCTAGATGGGTCAATAGTTGCAGCAGAAACACCCATAACATGTCCAATAGTTCCACATATACTTCTATCTATTGGCTCATTAGGTTTTGGTTCAATTAAAATTTTTATTTTTTCATCATACTCAAGCATTTTATTTATTGCATCTATTAATTGCTTAGTTGCCCAAACTGGACTTTTACTTTCTGCACAAAGTGTTCCTTCTCTTGCTAACCACAATACAATTTTGTCACAGCCTAATTCATTTGCTATATCAATAGAACGATACGCTCTCCACATGGCAAATTCTCTGTCTTCCTTACAAGTTGACATAAATCCACCATCAATTGTATGTTGATCCATCCATAATCTTGGTGCAACAAACTCTGCTGCTAAGTTATATTTATCTAAAATAGCTTTTACTTTTCTCGCTTCTATTTTAATTTCTTCTTCACTTAATTCATTCATATTAGGAACTGCATCATCATCATGAAATTGAACTGCACTAAATCCTATTTCTGCAAATTTTTTAACTTTATCCTCAAAATCAACTTCATTTCTTGTTGCAGGTCCATAAGAATCTGCTCCATCATGTACATTCCATGGCCCAACTGAAAATTTAAATCTAGACATTTTTATTTCCCCCTAATTTCTTAATTTTATATTATGGTTTTATTCTATATCATTTTTAAACTTTATCTATGTCATATTTAGTTATAAATATAAGACAATTTAGCTTTTTTGCATGTTATACATTTAATTTATAAACTTTATAAATTAATGATTTTAGACAACCAGCTTTCAAGATAAAAAAAGCTAGTAAAATTTTATGATTACTTTTAACATTATTAATATTATGTTCCTGTTGCTTTTTGTAGAAATAAATTGCAAATTTATACACAAAAGTATATAAGTATATTAAGGGTAATATTCAAGTAGAAAGGGGTATAGAGCATGAAAAACGAATTTGAAATTATAAATAGTCCTCACATCAAACATTTAAATGTTTTTTTAGTTGATATAGCTTATAGAAGTCCTCACTTACATAGAGAATTTGAAGTAATCCTTATTCTCGATGGCAAAGTAACAATTACTTCAAAACATGAAAGTTATGATTTTCAAGCTGGAGATACAGTTATATTTAATCCTAATCAGCCACATGAAATTAAAGCTTTAAAGAATAATACTTTAATACTTTGCCTACAAGTATCACCAAAATTTTGTTATGATTACTTTCCTAATATGTCAAACTTAGTTTTTGATTCTTTTAACATCAAGCAAAATGTATCTGAGGAAAATTTCAAATATATTCACTCTCTTACTCTTGAGTTGGCTTATTTATACTATGGTAAAAAAAATGGATACGAGTTTTCTTGTATGAGTA
The DNA here is from genome assembly GCF_051148895.1 of Terrisporobacter vanillatitrophus. Taxonomy (GTDB): domain Bacteria; phylum Bacillota; class Clostridia; order Peptostreptococcales; family Peptostreptococcaceae; genus Terrisporobacter; species Terrisporobacter vanillatitrophus. The sequence continues at coordinate 602,619 of NZ_CP154625.1, read as the reverse complement.
TCCTAAATTTGATATTTAATATATTTTTAAATAATTTACCTTATCATATTATTTCTGACGAAGAAAAAGTAGCCAATGTTCGAAAAATAAAACGATTAAATAAAATATTAAATTATATCGATGAAAACTATATGCATAAAATTACTTTAAGTGATATTTCAGCAAGAGAAAATCTATCTGTATCATATTTATCACACTTCATAAAAGATAATTTAAATCAATCTTTTCAAGAATACTTAAATAATCGACGCTTTAATCGTGCAAAAGAATTGCTTTTAATTAAAAACACAAAATTAATTGATATTTGCTTTGAGTGTGGTTTTTCAGATTATCGTTATCTTTATAAAGCATTTCGTGAAAATTATAACTGTACTCCAAATGAATATCGTAAAATGTGTGAACAAATTCCTCTAAAGGCACAGTCAAATTCTCATCTATCAAATGAAAATTTCTATACAGCGGAAGATGCACTACATATTTTAAAAAAATTAATAACAAAACTATAATTTTTTAATAAAAAAGCTGCATTTAGTCTATTTTAAAGAAATAATCAAAATGCAGCTTCTTATTCTATTTAAATCCATACAAACTATAATATGTTAGCAGTAAATTTACTACTTTTCCATAGCTTAATGTACCTTCTTTAACACCATTTGCTTTTAGGTAATTACTATTCATACCATCTGATACTTCGTTTACTTTTCCTTCGAATTGTTTCCAAAATTCACTACTATGATTTAAATCATTAATTACGGATGAAGATAAGTCATTATTTGCACTAACTAAGGCATTGTAATCAACTTTTGCTAGGGCCGATGCAGTATACTTAAGCGCTAATAGATATCCTGAATATTGAAAATCATAGTCCTCATTATTTATACAGGCGATGTAAGCTAAAAAGTTGGCTTCGTCTTCACTTGCATATCCCCTTTGATGAGCCATTTCATGTAATGTAGTAAAAGGAATATAAATATCTGGTGATGCTACATTTATATTTGCTTCTCCTGTAAATGGTGAATATATTCCTGTTATTCCTGTGTAACATAATAAATTTGAATTAAGTATGTATTTAGCTGTTCCATATGTACCTTTTCCATTTAAATTTAAAATATGAACATTATCATATCCTTTAGTAGCTCTTTTTAGAACATTTTTTATATTTGAATCACATTTCATTACTTTATTTTCATCTTCGGATACTTTTTCCCTAGTTTCATTACATTGGTTTATTAAAAATTTATATAACTGTTTTAAATTTTCATTATCATACTCAACCTTTTTTATATTTAAATTTTTAGTTTTATTATAGTCTTCAATAAGTGAATCCTCTAAATCCATCCTATTATAATTTATTCCCCATAGTATTATAAATAGAAAGTATATTATTCCAAATATTGATATTATATTTAAGATCATATTTTTTAAATAATATAAAGTTTTCTTAGGATTTTTTGTTATATTAAATATGCAATATATGAAATATGATAAAGTTGCTATTGCTCCTACGTAAATAAATATTTCAAATAAAGAAAAAGGTAAAATACTAGAAATATTACTCAAAATTTTCACCATAAATATGTTAATTCCATTAGAATAATATTTTTCTACTATCTGTGGTGTTTTTGATGTTATTAAGTTTAATAAAACTCCCAAAATAAATAATGAAATATATAGAATTCTAAATTTTTTGATTAAAATCACCCCTTTTAAAAATCATCTTTGATTAAATAATATATCATTTACTATATTAAGTAGGTAGGACTAAAAATCTCCTATAATAATATATTATCATAGGAGACTTAATTTAGATTTAGATAATAATATACTAATTTAGAAAATTAATATAAACTAAATAATCTTAATATCTTTTGCCAAACAGTTAAAAATTTTTTTAAGCTTTAATACATTTACTCCAGAGAATAAATGCTAAAATTATTAAAATCGTGCTATATCCTGCCAATGCATATATATTAAATAAGGCAAAATAATTTATTCCTACTCCTACACCTAAAATAACCATCCCTAATAAAGTATTAATCAAGTTTTGGCTTTTGTTAACTTCTCCAAATTTCAGTGTAAAAGGTAAGGTATTTTTTCCTAACATATGCTCAATAACTATGAAAACCAATAAAAATATAAAAGCAATAATTAAAATTGGTAATACTTTAATTCCAAAAATAACTATAAAAATAATACTTTCAAATAAATATAATGGTAATAATATATTAGCTAATAGTGCTTTATATGCACCTTTATATATATTGGATTTATCACTTATATAAGCTGTTTCATAAATCCACGCTGCTTTATAATCATTAGAATATTGTAGTGTCATCAATAAGGTTGGGACCATTAGCATAAACCAATAAATATTTAATGACACATGTAAAGATATATTTTTTATTTCACTTATGGAATCCATTGAATACATAAATATGAATAATAGTGGAAATACAATATTAAATCCTAAGCCAGGATATGTCATCAATTTAAACTCTCTTTCTCGTTTTATTATAGAAACAGAAAGATCATAAACTGCTTTTTCTTCATTATTCCTACATGTCCATTTTCCAAGTTTATAAAATAGTCTATTTTTCTTCTCTTTTTCATTATCTTTTGCAATGTTTAATTTTGAAAGAGAATCTTCAAACTTAGCTGTATTCTTTATGTATAAACTAATAGCTATAATTGGTACAATAAATGCTAATACAATTAGAATGACTATTATTTTATTAATTTTTCCTCCATCAATTGCATATAAAGGTGATGCAAACCACATTGGTGGTAAAAACAAATTCCATATGTTACTTTTGTATACTATATTTATATCAACTATATCAAACATTCTACCTAAGAATTGATATCCTATAGTCATTATTATTGTTAGTCCTATTTGGACGAAATTTATTATATCTTTAACTTTTTCACCATTAAAAAACCTTAAAATCAAAAGATATAATAGTGCAGTTATTACAACCATAAATATATCTATTACCATTAGTTCTAATATGAAAATAATCCCTATTAAAATCCCTGATTTAAATGATCCTATGATTGCAAGCCAAGACAACGCCAATGAAGTTAGGAAGATATAATAACATATATGAGTTAACTTCGCCGCATTAATTGTCTTATTATCAATACCTTTAGTTCCTATTATATTCTTATCTCTCACATCTAAAAGGACACTTGAAAAATCAGATATAAAGATTGTTAATATAAAAAACATAAACATTCCAAAAACTATGGTATAGGTATACATGCTATTAGATGGAAACATTGTTATCATTCCAATAAAAATTCCCATAATTGCATACATGATTAATGATTTATTAAATGAGTTTTTGCCCTCTTTGTTATCTTCATTATTAGAGCTTTGCATTACTGTAGATGTTCTCCTACTATCAAGAGTCAATTTCATACTTAAAATTAATCTCATACTTTCATAATCTACGCCCATTTTAGTATATATGCTCTTAAATTTATCTAAAATATTTAAAAATTTATATTCTTTCATATTATTCACCTACTTAATTGCCATTACAATTTTATCTGCAATTTCTTTGTGATTGTTAAATCCAGTCATTTCATTAAATATCTCTTCCAATGATCCCTCATGAGAGTTTTCTTTAAGTTCTTTAAAGCTTCCGTCAGCAACTATTTTCCCATTGTTAAGAAGCACAATTCTATGACTTATTTTCTCTACAACATCCATAATATGAGATGAATAAAAAATAGTCTTCCCTTCCTTTGCAAAAATTTCAAGAAGTTCCTTAACAATCATTACAGAATTAGCATCTAACCCACTTAATGGCTCATCTAAAAATAATATATCTGGATTATGAATAATACTAGAAATAAGTATTAATTTTTGTCTCATTCCTTTGGAGAATGTTGATATTCTTGTGTTTAAATAATCTTCTATTCCAAATAAACTCATAAGTTCTTTTGCTTTTAATGTTGATGTATCCACATCTAAATCGTATAATTGACCAATAAAATTTAAATATTCCATTGCAGTTAAACTTTCATATACTTCTGATACTTCAGGCACATAACCTATTTTCTTTTTATATTCACCTTTTGTATTCTTAATATTTTTATCAAATATTATTATATCTCCTTCATATCCGTCTACAATTCCCAGCATAATTTTTACAGTTGTACTCTTACCTGCACCGTTAGCCCCTATATATCCAATAATTTCTCCTCTTTTTACTTGGAGATCAACCCCCTTTAATACTTCTTTTTCTCCAAATTTCTTTTTTAAATTTCTTAATTCTAATATTATTTCATACATAAGTTTCCCCCTCTTTATATCCCTTGTTTTAATAATCCATGTAAAATATTTTACATTTACAAATTCTTTTTATATGAATTTCATTCTATTTAGTTAACTTTATTATACAGTAATAATTTCCATACCAATTTTACAGTTTCGTAAGATAAAGCTTCACAATTATTTTATATTTTTTATGTCATATAGGCTATAATTACTTATCATGTAACTTTACTATTTATTAATATAGTAGCACTAAATAAATAGTAAATTCATATTTATTGGATGAGTTCTTACTTTTTAAGCTAAACATCAAAAAAGGTCATCTCACTATTTTCAGTTCGATAACCCTATTATTTTTTAGCTATATTATAAAATGTTTGTCTAACTAAAACTCCCTAACAAGTTGCTCCACCAGTCAAATGAAGTTCTTCTTTTAGTATTTCTTCCTTTCTCTCAAGTAAATCATTTACTAATAATTGTTTTTCTACATTTTCAAAACCTAAACGCTCTATAGTTGAAGCAAAACGTTCGCCTATTTTTCCTTGTTCTCTATATAATAATATTACTTTTTCTATAACATCTAAAGCTTCTTCCTTGCTAGTAAATACCTTATTAAGAGCCAATCCATGATTTACTTTTTTGCCCCATCTTCCACCAATATAAATTTTGTAACCGTAAGTTCCATCTTTTATTGCATCAAATGGACATTGCCCTATGCAACGTCCACAGTGATTACACACTTCTTCATCTATTTTTAATATACCATCAACAACTTTACAAGCATTTATTGGACATAATTTTTCTATAGCGCATTTTTTACATCCGTTACATAAGTCTTCATCAAAGTTTGGTATATATTGTCCTATTATTCCTAAGTCATTTAAATCTGGTTTTACACAATTATTAGGACATCCACCTGTAGCTATTTTAAATTTATGAGGTAACTTTACTTTTGCATAACCTTTATAAAATCTTTTATGTATTTCTTCTGATAATTCAAATGTGTCTATTAAGCCATATTGACAAGTAGTTCCCTTACATGATACAACTGGACGTACTTTTGATCCTGTTCCTCCTGTTTCAAGGCCTTCTTTAGCTATATAAGATCTAAAATCTTCAATTTTTTCATATGGTATACCTTGGACTTCTACTGTAAGGCGAGTTGTAAATGTTACTATTCCATTTCCGAATAACTGTGATGCTTCTCCTATACATTTTTGTTGCGATGCTGTTATCTTTCCATTTACAGTTATTACTCTTCCTGAAAAATTATCAGTTCCTTTATTGCTCAAAAAACCTAAAGCTTTTACTCTTTTTTCATCTTCCTTACTAATTGTTAATGTTGACATTATTTTTCCTCCTTACTTATTTGTATATTTAAATATAAAATTTTACATTTTTTTCCTATAATTTAATTTTATTGTAGCACTTGTGATATACTATTAAAAGTGATATTCTCTTATGAAAAACATAGGTAAAACCTATAGATAATCAGTATCATTTAACCATATTTATTAATAAAAAAGGAGGTATTCCATGACAATCAGACACTTGCGAATTTTTATTGAAGTAGCAAGAACAGGTAAAATGAGCTTAGCTGCACAAAAATTATTCATATCTCAACCTACAGTAAGCCAAGCTATTCGTGAATTAGAGGATCACTACGGTCAAAAGCTTTTCGAAAGATTATCAAAAAAGTTATATATAACATCCTTTGGCAAAGAACTTTTCTCATATGCATCTCAAGTAGTTGAACAATTTGATAATTTAGAGAAAATAATGAATGACAATCTTCATATAGAAAATTTACGAATAGGTGCTTCTGTAACTGTTGGAACTTGTCTTTTATCTAAAATAATAAAGGAATTTCATAGCGTTGCCCCTAGAGTAAACACTTATGCTTATGTTAATAATACTACTATGGTTGAAAAAAAATTATTAGAATCTGACTTAGATATTGCTATTGTAGAAGGAGAAATTCATTCTCAAGATTTAGTTACTACTCCTGTAATCGATGATTATCTGGTTCTTTTATGTAATAATAATCATCCCCTTTCAAAAAAAGAAAAAATAACATTATATGATTTAGAAAACCAAAGATTTGCTATAAGGGAAGATGGTAGTGGTACAAGAGAGTTTTTTGAACAAATTTTACACAAGTATAAAATTCATATTCAATTAGCATATGAGGCTAGTTCAACTGATACAATTAGAAGGGCTATTTTAGATGATGATTGTTTATCCCTTCTGTCTATACATACTTTTGAAGAAGATATCCTATGTGGTAAAATCCATATTATAAAAACTGATTTAAATACATTAAAAAGATCCTTTAAACTTGTTCATCATAAGGATAAAATTATGACTCCTTCAATAATAACATTAAAGGAAATTTTGAAAAAATATAAAACATCTGATTTTATGAAAGATTTACTAATAAAAAAATAAGTATAACTTATTAACTGAAGTTATACTTATTTTTTATATATGTATTATATAATTCTTTTCCTAATCTGTTTTAAACATATGCATATAAATAAAACAACTCCCAATATACCCGTAAGTGGATACACATTTCCCACTAATTTTTCAAATGGAAATAAGCCAAATGAAAAAGCCAAAATTGAAATAATAAGGGCGATAATATTTGAGTTGTACTTTCCTCTCTTTGAAACTTTATCACAGACTGTCCAAAAATTTGGTGCAGCTGTTGAAAAAATACCACATAATAAAACAACTGAAAAAATTTTCCCAAATGTAGGTGATATGGATTTTGCAAAATATAAAGTTGGTATGGATAATTTATAAATATCCTTTATTTTTGATAGTAAAGCAAAATTCATAACTAAAATAACTATAATCAATAATACACTTCCAACAACAGCTCCATACTTAGCTTCCCTTCTAGTATCTGCACTATTTCCAAGGGAAGTAAAGAAGAATAGTCCACTAACCATATTATATGATGCATATAATATACCACTTTTAACACAGTCTCCTCCCGCTTTTTTAAGATTAACATCTACCACTGTCTGTGAAATATTGTTTAATCCATCTAAATTTTGAATCAAAATGGTAAACCCTACAATCAAAGAAAAAATAACTATTACAGGACCAATAAAACCAATTATATTAATAAGATTATCTAAGCCACAAATAAAAGCAATAAGTACTAATATTGTCATCATAGCGCAACCAACATAATAATTTAATCCGTAATATTCTTGTAATGTTGCCCCAGCTCCTGAAATCATAACGATAACACTTATAAATAGTAGCACTGGTACAACATATTCATAAAACAGACCTACCTTATTTCCACAAAAGTATTTGTATGGTCTGTATTTTTTATAGCTTCCGTAATCGTATCCAGCTGCCATTACAGTACTTCCGAAATATGTAAATAAAATTAAACTTATAAGTATTGATACTAAACTATTCAAACCATTGGAAGTGAAAAACTGCATAATCTCCTGTCCTGTTGCAAATCCAGATCCAATAATAAAAGCTATAAAAGCACCTGCAAATTTCATCACATTTAACATTTTAATTTTTTCTTTCATACATAATACCTCCCTATTAAAAATATTTAAGGGCTAGTATTAAATATATGTCTATATAAATTTAGTATGACTTTTTGCCCAATGTGTAAATTATCACAAGGTTTAACCACTTTCTTAACTATTTATTCTTTTTATCTTAATAATTAGAAATATATCAAAAATACACATATCTCTTGAAGATATAGCATAATTTCTTCATGAAGTCCTATATTTATGCTAAAATATGAATTATACAATTTCATAAGGAGGTTTTTATTTGAACAAAACAGATGTAATTAAAGTAACAAAATTATCATTTGGAAGCATCTTAGCCATTATTATTGCATCTTTATTTAACCTGCAATATTCAATTGTAGCTGGAGTAATCACTCTTTTAGTTGTAAAAGATACAAAAAAGGAAACTTTAGCAGGAGCTCTGAGCAAGCTATTTGGATTTATACTATGTACAGTTTATTCTTATATTTGTTTTCGTTTATTAGGATATAATTTGTTTTCCTTCTCATTATATATATTTATTACAATAGGTACTTGTTTTGCATTAAAAATCAGCAATGTTATTGCCATGTGTGTAGTTATTGCCTCTCATTATTTACTTCAAGGCTCTATGAGTATTTATTGGGTATTGAATGAGACAGGCCTTTTCATAATTGGAGCTGGTATAGGTATAATAATAAATATGTTTATGCCTTCTAATATTCATAAAATTTATATTGGTCAACAAAAACTCCAAAAGCAAGTTAGCTTAATTCTAATAGATATTGCCAACATAATCAGTAGTCCAGACAAAGATATTTCTTTTCAACATAACTTAGACGAGCTAAATAAATTAATAAATAATAGCACAAAAGCTGCTTATGAAAATATTAATAACAATCTACTAAGTGATACTCAGTATTTTTTAGAACATATGGAAATAATCAAAAGTCAAAGAGATATTCTAAGTACTCTCTATGATTTAGTTTCTCAATTAGACTACTCACCTTATCAAGGATATATAGTTGCTAGATTTATCAATAAAGTCGGTAATACTTCTTTTGAATCAGATACTATTACTAATTTATTAAATGATTTAGATGTGATTTATAAAGATATGAAAATTCAACCTCTTCCAAAAGATAGAGGCGAATTTGAAAATCGAGCTATTTTATTTTTATGCCTAACTGAACTAAAAAAATATTTAGTAAATAGAAAAAATGCTCAACTCTTAAGAGATAATTATTTTTAAGATAATATGTCCATTTATTCTATTTATAAAAAAGTCTATAACTCTATTTACAGATTATGAAATTGAACAAAATCCAATTTTATCAAATTAGAAAAATATGAAGAAATTAAAAATATAAATCAGACACTAAACTAGAATTCAATTTTGTTTAGTGTCTTTTATAGAATCTATCATTATTATTAATTAATTCCTCTATTGTACATGGCTCAAAATTATTAATTTCTACACATGCATTGAATAAATTTTTTTCTTTTTTAATAATGTGAAATTCTTTAGTAAAAGAATCATCATGCATATGGCCAAAAACATGATATGCTCCTTTGTTCTTTCTGTACCATAAAAGTATAGGATAATGGCAAAGCTGAACCCATTTATTATGATTTCTTATTAATTTACTTTCTTCCACTGTTTCAAAGTAATCTAAAAATATAGGATTGTTACGAAACTTATAATCATGATTCCCAAGAATAAGATGTAAGTGCCCCTTAAGTCTTCCTACTGTATTCTTAAGTTTTTCTTCTAAATCTTGTTCCTCACATACTATAATATCTCCTAGTATGTAAACATGATCATCATCTTTAACTTTATTATTATGTTTTTTTATAATTTCTTCATTCATCTCATTAACATCATTAAAATGTTCACTTCTGCTTCTTTTTAATGCTAGCTCATGAAAAAAGTGATAATCAGATACATAATATATTTGTGACATATCTTTTCCTCCTTTCTTTTAAACACCTTTATATCTTATAAGTATATAAGTTTTTAAATTTTTATTCTTCTATATTTTACTTTTTTATTATTAACTTTTGCATGTTTAGAATATTCCTCTTTTACATAATATAGATACAACTAACTTTATTATTTACCATGACATCTTAAGGAGGTAATTTCATGGAAAATGAGTTTAAACCTGACAACAAAAAAAACGTACTACGATTAGCATTATTTATTGGTGAACTTATGCTTACTAACGGCGCAGAAACATATCGTGTAGAAGATACTATCATTAGAATATGTAAATCTAGAAACTATAATCATGTAAATGTATTCACCTCTCCAACTGCTATAATTATCTCCGATTATAGATTTGATGGATATTCATTTATGAAAACAATAAAGTCTAGATCCATAGATTTAAATAAAATTTCCATGCTAAATAACTTTTCGAGAAAATATGTTACTAACACTGAATTGACTGTACAAGATGCTATGACGGAGCTAAAGGAAATTATAAACACCACATCTTATACTTCATTAGTCTTAAGTTTTTCTACTGGAATAGGATCTGCCTTCTTTGCAACCTTATTGCAAGGAAACAATATTCCTACTTTTATTTCAACCTTTATTACATCCATATTGGCAGTCATGATTTATAAAAAAACGATGAAAATTAGTACTATACCTGCCTTTTCTTCACTAATATCCTCAACTTTTATAGCTCTTGTTGGAGTTGTCTTATCTCAAATAGGCATTCTTCCCACACCTGCGTTGTTAATAGTTGGTTCTATTATGCCTCTACTTCCAGGAGTATCTTTTATTAAAGGAATTAGAGACTTAATCGCTGGTGACTTAATTTCTGGAGTTGCTCGTGCCTTTGATGCTGGTGTTACAGCTGTCAGTATAGCATGTGGCGTTGGTATTATTTTAGATATTTGGCTTAGATTAGGAGGAAGTTTATAATGACAGATATGCCCTTATATTTGCATTTTATATATTCATTTATTGCTACTGTTGGTTTTTCTATTTTTCTAAATGCACCTAAATCTACACTTATATCTAGTGGATTTGTAGGTGGGCTTGGATGGTCTATATTTTATTATTTAGCAAAATTAAGTGAAAATGATATATTTGCAAACTTTATAGCGGCTTTACTAGTTTCTTATATTAGTGAAATTTTAGCTAGAAAATTAAAACAACCAGCAATAGTTTTTATAATACCAGGCATTATTCCTTTAGTTCCGGGTCTTGGAATGTATAATACCATGCTTTATTTAGTACAACATGACTATAACAATGCAATTGCAAAAGGTGCCGATGTGCTGTTTGTTGGTGGTGCCATTTCTTTAGGAATTTTAGTTGTAACATCCTTAGTTAAAACCTTACATATATTATCAATAAAAAAAACTGCTAAATAGCAGTTTTTTATTTTACAGGTAAAGTTATTGTAAATTTCGTACCTTTATTTTTTTCACTTTCTACTTTTATCATACCATCATGTAGATTTATTATATGCTTGGTAATTGTAAGACCTAGCCCACTTCCACCCTTATTCTCACCATGTTCATCTATAATTTGATTAAATCTATCAAAGATTATATCATGATATTTTTTTTCTATTCCAATTCCTGTATCTTCCACAGTAATTTTAACAAAATCTTTTAAATCTTCTATGTTAACTCTTATACTTCCACCCTTGGGTGTAAATTTTTGAGCATTACTTACTAAGTTAACTATACATCTTTCTATATCATATTTATCACAACTAATTATTTTTTCCTCAACTTCAGTATCAAATATTAGTTCTATGCCACTAGATTCTATGCTTTCTTTTAAACTTAACGTTGCTTCTTCCACAATATAAACTATGTCTTTTTTTGCTTTGTTAAGCTTGTATTTTCCATTTTCAATTTTAGATGTATCTATTATATTGTTGATTAAATTTAGTAATCTATCTGTATTATTTTTCATAATATCCATATAACTTTCTAATTTAGACTTTGTTAACTCTTTTTCTGAGTTACATAGGCTTCTTATTAGTTGCTCTATGGAATTTATTACATTTAATGGAGTTCTAAGTTCATGTGATAAATTTATAAAATAATTATTTTTACTTCTTTCAGCTTGTATAACTTTTTCATATAAAAGCTTATTTTTATTCATCTCATCATTTAACTGACTTGTTCTTTTATTTACTAACTTATCAAGTTTGTTCATTTTATTTCTATTATTATATAATAAAATCATAACTATAATAACATATAGAATTATAGCCATATTACTTCTCCAAATAGGAGGATCTATGGTAAAACTCACGCTGTTTTCTGCACTCATTTCACCACTATTATTTCTACATTTTATTCTAAATTTATATTTCCCAGGTTTTAAGTCTCCAAATATAGCTTCATTATTTTTTACAAGAACCCAATCATCATTGGCTCCTTCTAATTTATAATAATATTGTATATTGTTATTTTTTCTATAATCAGTAAGGAAATATTTAATTCTTATAAAATTTTCATCATATTTAAAAACCTTACATCTATATTTGTATAGTCTTCACCTTCTACTTCAAAACCATCAAAATTAACTCTTCCTTTATAATTTGTTTGTAAAACTTCCTTTGGGTTAAAAATATTTAACCCTTTAATTCCACCAAATACAAAATCACCATTTTTGCATTCATATGCTGAGTTTCCATTAAACTCGTTACTTTGAAGGCCATCTGTACTCCTTAAATTAATAAATCTATTGTTGTTAATGTCAAATTTTGAAATACCATTATTAGTACTCATCCAAAGATTTTTATCCTCATCTACTAATATTTGATAAACTATATTATTAGCTAGACCATCTTTCTCCGTATAAGCTTTAAATGTGTTTTCATTCTTATTAAACTTTAATAAACCATCATTAGTTCCTATCCAAAGATTATGATTATCATCTTCTACTATATTTCTTATAGCATTTACAACGGCTTCATCACTATCTTCATTTTTATAATTATTAAAGGTTTCAATTGTGTTTTTCCTTGGATCCAGTTTAATAAGACCACCAGAAGTGTATCCTCCAATCCAAAAAATTCCTTCTTTATCTTCATAAATTTCTTGAATATATGGATCTACTATTCCAGATTTTATTAATTTGTCTGTCATTCCAAAAACTTCTTCAGACTCGATATTTAAAATACTAAGCCCTTTTGGTGTTCCTATCCATAAATTATTTTTGCTATCTATAAATAGAGATTTTATATTATTATCTATTAATCCATCTTCTGTGGTGTACTTTTTAATAGTCATATTTCGTTTATCTATTTTATTTACACCATTTCTGGTTCCTACCCAAATAATATTACCTTTTCCTTTAATAATACTTATGGCATTTGTACTTAAATCATATTTAGTATTTCCTTCATAGATATGTGTGATGTCATCATTTTCTCTATCAATTATATTTAAACCTTTATCTCTAGTACCTATCCATAATAATCCATTATCATCTTCATAAACTCCCATTACAACATTATTGCTTAGTGAGTTTTCATATGTAGGGTCACTTTTATATATTTGTATTCTATTCCTTGAATCATATATACTTACTCCTGTATAAGTACCCGCCCAGATTAATCCACTGTCATCTTCCATAAGTGTAAATACAATATTATTAGCTAAAGTGCTATTATCATAGTCCTTATTCTGATACGTAACAAATGTATCTCCTTCTATATATTTACTTAGACCTTTTTCAGTTGCCATCCACATGTTTCCACTGCTATCTTGTAATATTTTTCTTATAGCATTTGATTGCAATTTATTAGTATCATTTTCATCCATATTAAAAGATTTAACTTTATTATTTTTTAAGTCTATCTTTTTCAAACCCTGTTCCGAAGTTCCAACCCATAAATTGTTCTTATTATCAAAAATTATAGATGATATCTTTCCCCACTGAGTAGTTTTTATATTTCCAATAGTGTAGTGTGATACTTTATTTGTTTTTGCACTTATTTTGTTTATTCCTTGATTAGTACCTATCCATAAGTTATCTTGTGAATCCTTATTTATTGAGTAAATATTTTTATCACTAAGATTATCCTTTAAACCTAAAATCTTATCGAAGCTATCTTCTTTTTCATCATAAAGATATACTCCATCATTATTTCCCATATAAATCTTACCTTTATCATCAACATAAATAGTTAAAATAGCATAGTAAGGCTTGTCTTTATTATTTTTATAATAACGGTAATTTTTTATAGAGTAATCAGATAAATTTATTTTACTTAAACCTTCATCGGTTCCTACCCACAGATTTCCATCTTTGTCCTCTTCAAGGGCTGTTATATAACTACTTATAATACTATTTTTAACTTCCTCATCATACTTAAAAACTTTTATATCTGTTCCATTATATCTATTCAACCCATCATTTGTGCCTATCCATATATATCCTTTACTATCCTGAATTATGGTTTCTGCTGTTGATTGAGATAGTCCATTTTCTATTGTTATATTTTCAAAATTCATCATTTTAGATGCATATATATTTTTAGGCAATATACATATTAAAATTATTAAAAGAATTAATGTATATTTTAATTTATTCACTATAAGTCTCCTTTGTTGTCTAATTTAAACAATAAGTATAATGTATACAATAATATTGTTTAATACTACTTTTTATTAAATTATTACATCATACTCCTTATTTATTGTACTTTTTTATTATCATAATAACAATAAATCAATAAATTTACATATTCAAATTTATTTATATACTATAAAGCAAAATGTTTTATAGTAATAAAAAACTAATAGGCAAATTTGCCTATTAGTTTTTAAAAGAATGTATTGGCGCTGGAATTTTTCCACCTCTATTTATAAAATCTGCTGAGGAGTTTTTATTAGCTTTCATAACTGGAGCTCTTCCAAGTAGCCCCCCAAATTCAACCATATCCCCTGCCTGGCATCCTGGTGCTGGAATTATTCTTACTGCAGTTGTTTTATTATTTATCATTCCTATAGCAGCCTCATCAGCTATCATAGCACTTATAGTTTCAGCTGTAGTATCTCCTTCTACTGCTATCATATCTAATCCTACTGAACATACTGCAGTCATTGCTTCTAACTTTTCCAAATTTAAAGATCCTTTTATTACTCCATCAATCATTCCTGCATCTTCAGAAACTGGTATAAATGCTCCACTAAGACCACCAACTCTAGAGCATGCCATTACTCCACCTTTTTTTACTGCATCGTTCAAAAGTGCAAGTGCTGCTGTAGTACCGTGAGTTCCCACAGTTTCAAGTCCCATTTCTTCTAAAATATTTGCCACTGAATCACCAATTGCGGGTGTTGGAGCTAGAGATAAATCCACTATTCCAAAAGGTACCCCTAATCGTTTTGATGCTTCTTGACCAACTAATTGACCCATTCTTGTTACTTTAAATGCTGTATTTTTTATAGTATCTGCAACTACATCAAAAGATTCTCCTCTTACTTTTTCCAAAGCCCTTTGTACTACACCTGGTCCACTTACACCTACATTTATAACTACATCTGCTTCACCTATACCATGATAAGCTCCCGCCATAAATGGATTATCTCCTACTGAGTTACAAAATACTACTAACTTAGCACAACCAAACCCCTTTGATTCTTTTGTAAATTCAGCCGTTTCTTTTATAATCTTTCCCATTTCTTTTATGGCGTTCATGTTTAATCCACATCTAGTTGATCCTACATTTACAGATGAGCAGACTTTATTAGTACAAGCTAATGCCTTTGGAATTGATTTAATTAAAATTTCATCTCCCCTTGTACAACCCTTTTCAACTAACGCTGAAAATCCTCCTATAAAATCAATTCCTAAATCTTCAGCTGCTTTATCTAAAGTTTTAGCAAATTCTACATAATCTTCATCACTTGTAGCTCCTGCTATTATAGAAATTGGTGTCACTGATACTCTTTTATTTACAATAGGTATACCAAACTCATTTTCAATCTCTTTTCCAACTTTGACTAAATCTTTTGCACAATTCATTATTTTATTATAGATATTAATTCTACACTTTTGTCCATCAGAGTCTATACAGTCTAGCAATGAGATACCCATAGTAATAGTTCTTATGTCTAATTTTTCTTCTTCTATCATTCTTATGGTTTCTAATATATTATTTATATTCATAACAACCTCCTAAACTGTGTGCATTGAGTTAAATATTTCTTCTCTTTGAATTTTCACATCAACGCCTAAATTTTTTCCTACTAATACTAAAGCTCTTTTTATTTCATCAAAAGACTCACTTACTTTACTTAAATCAACCATTAATACCATAGTAAAAAACTCTTCCATTATAGTTTGGTTAATATCAATAATATTCATATTGTGTTTTGTAAGCTCAGTAGTTATTCCAGCTACTATTCCAACCTTATCCTTCCCAATTACAGTTATTATAGCTCTCATATAATCACCCCTTTGTTTTAAATTCTAATTATTATTTTTCTAATTTTATATTAATAGAATTGTATACAATATGAGAGACTTTCGCCATATTTTTTTGAAATAATAAAAAAAATTCCCTTCCCTTAAGCCACTCCGTGGGCGCCATGAAATTTCAGGCAACGACCTTGCTCAAGTAAAGTAGTTGGAAATTAAAAAAACTGCTTTAAAAAATTAAAGCAGTTTTTTATCTATTATAAATTATCAGCTAATCTTTGTAAGAAATCTTGTGCATTTGATATCATCGTTCTAACGCTTAAACTTCCTCTATCTTTTAACTTGTTAACAGCAAACTCTGAAGTATCTATTGTATAGAAGTATACCGGCCTGACCTCATCATTAACAACTCTGAAAGATGGCGTCATGTTTCCTGTAGCAATTGTGTGTAATTGAGTTGCCATACAAATTACAGTTGTAGCCTTTCTTACTTGATTTCTCATTTGCTCTTGGGCTTCATATACATCTGCTATTACTATAGGAAGTGGACCATCATCTCTTATAGACCCTCCAAGTACAATAGGAACATTATTTTTTACACAAGAATAAATTAATCCTGATGTTATATTTTCTTCTTCTATAAGTTTTTCTATTGAACCATACTTTCTTGCTTTATTTAATAAATCTAGGTGATGATAATGACCATCTTTTATAGAACATTGAGTATATATATCTTGCCCTAATGCTGTATTATACACTCCTGCTTCCAAGTCATGAGTTGCAACTGCATTTCCACCCAAGAAAGCGTTTACATATCCATTATCTATTAATTTTGTTAATGAATCTCTAGCTCCCTTAGAAAATACTGCTGCTGGTCCCATTACCCATACAATATATCCATTTTCTTTTTCATGTTTTAAAAGTTCGATTAGTTGATCGTAGTCCATAGTTTGAGAAGTTTCTCTTGATCTACTTCCTCTAAAAGCAAAAGCTTCTTCTTCAACTTTTTCTTCTTCAAAACCGGTTGTGTGTAAATATATTCCCTCACTACCATCTTCAGTTCTTCCAACAATAATTTTATCTCCAACTTTTAAATGTCTAAATTCTACTACCTCTATTTCTTTATCTTCTCTTAGTCTTGCAACACAATCCATTCTTGATTCTTTAGCTAATTTCCATTCACCCTCAACTTTAAAGTACTCTGGAAAAATAGACATTGCATGGTAGTTGTCAGGTGCAACTCTATCTTTTTCCACCAATACATATTTTGCATCTGTTGCATTTTCAAATTTTTCCTGTTGAAAATTTGGATGAGTATATTTTGGCATCTCAAAATTCATAATTTTTTCCTCCTGTCCAAATGTTAATTATACTAGCAAGGTAATTATAACACTAAAAAAAAAATATTATGAGTTATCTTTATTTTAAGTATTTTTTAATTTTATATATATATATTAAGCCATTATTGGTAAATCACCTTCATTGTTATTATTTTCATCAACTTCATGTATTTCATTTATATTGTCAATTATTGAACTAATATGATAATTGTAAACAATGCTTGTATTATCTTTTATTTCAATACATTTAGGTAAAGTATCATATATACCCTTAGATTTAATATAGTTTTCCTTGTTAAGATAACATTTATCCTTCATTTGCTCTAGAATTTGAAGATGTAAGTAAATCTGTTTACATTTTTTTATAGTATTGTTTATTTCTTTATTATCAACTTCTTGATTTCTATACTCTAATTCTTCTAAAAAGTTTTTGTACGATCCTTCTAATCTTGTGATTTCATTTTTTAAAGATGAAACATCTGCATGTTCACCTTTTTCTATTTCACTTTTTAGTAGTTTAATTGATGTTTCTTCAATAATTCTAATTTCTTTATATATACTTTCTAAATAGTTTGGTCTAAATATGAAATAATTCACAGCCACTCCTATAATTACTCCTATAGACGTGTCTAAAATTCTAGATAAAGAGTACGCTATTGGGCTTGCATCACCTATACTTAAGTGAATTGCACAATATACAACGCAAGCAATAGCTATAGATTTATTTATTTTTAAAATATTACAAATATAAATAGTTGTGATTATTCCTAAACAAGACAATATTGGATCACCTGGGCGAATAAGCACAAATATAAATCCTATTAAACCACCAATAAATGTTCCTTTTAATCTATTTAAACCTACTGTTAAAGAGCTTTTTACAGTTGTTTGCATGGAAACAATACAAGCTATTGCCGCGTAAAAAGTACTATCAATTATATGCAATTTTCCAATTAGTACGCATATCATAACTCCTATACCTGTTTTTATATTTCTCATTCCTGGTTTTTGTAATTTCAAAATGTCTCACTCCTATCTCAATCTTATAATACCACAAAAAAAGAACCAAATAAATTCGGTTCTTTAATATCTATCCCAAGTACTCTAATATTTCCCCTGCATTCTTGTCAGTTTTAACCTTATTATAAACTTTTTCTATAATACCATTTTCATCTATAATATATGTTGTTCTTACCACTCCCATACTAACTTTCCCATATAGCTTCTTCTCCTGCCATACATCGTAAGCCTTTATTGCTTCAAGTTCAGGATCTGATAGTAATATAAATGGTAGTTCATGCTTTGTGGCAAAATTACTATGTGACTTTACACTATCTTTACTTATTCCTATTACTACTACATCTTTTGATGTGAATTCTTCATAACTATCTCTGAAAGAACATGCTTGCTTAGTACAACCAGATGTATTGTCTCTTGAATAAAAATACAATACTACTTTTTTATTTTTAAAATCTGATAAACTTACTTCATTTCCATCTTTATCTTGTAATTTAAATTCAGGTGCTTTTACTCCTGCTTCTAACATTTTTTTCAACTCCTACTTAAATTTTTTTATTATTACATCAACAATATATCCACTGGCATTTCCATCACCATATGCATTTGAAACCTTTGACATACTGCTGTATATTTCCTTATTAGTTAATAATTCCTTTGTCAAAGTATAAATAGTTTCTTCCTCTACACCAGCTAATTTTAAAGTACCTGTAGCTATTCCCTCTAGTCTCTCTGTCGTATCTCTAAGTACTAATACAGGTTTTCCTAGAAAAAGTGCTTCTTCTTGAATTCCACCACTATCTGTCATTATTATATAAGATTTATTAAGAAAGTTATGAAAGTCTAGTACTTCCAAAGGCTCTATCAAATGTATCCTATTGCAGTCTCCAAATACTTCATTGGCAGTTTCCCTAACAAGGGGATTTAAGTGTATAGGATAAACAACTTGAACATCTTCCAATTCATCAATTATTCTTTTTATTGCACTAAACATACTTTTCATATTTTGACCTAAATTTTCTCGTCTATGTGCTGTAAGAAGTATCATTCTATCCTTACCTATTTTTTCTATTATATTATGAGTATAGTTTTCTCTTATTGTAGTTTTTAGTGCATCTATCGATGTGTTTCCAGTAACGTATATAGATGATTCCTTTTTACCTTCCCTAATCAAGTTTTCTTTTGATATTTCTGTTGGAGTAAAGTGCATATCAGCTATAAGTCCTGTTACTTGTCTATTTATCTCCTCTGGATAAGGAGAATATTTATTATATGTTCTTAGTCCTGCCTCCACATGACCAAGAGTTGCTTTATTATAAAATGCTGCAAAACTAGCTGCCAAAGTTGTTGTTGTATCTCCATGAACTAATACAATATCTGGTTTTACTTCTCTTATGATATGATCTAAATTTTGTAAAACTCTACTTGTTATCTCTGCAAGAGTCTGACCTGGTTTCATAATATTTAAATCATAATCAGATTTTATATTAAATGCATCTAATACTTGGTCTAGCATTTGTCTATGTTGAGCTGTTACGCATACTATACTATCTATTTCTTCCCTAGATTCTAATTCTCTTACTAGAGGAGCCATTTTTATAGCATCTGGTCTAGTGCCAAATACAGTCATAACCTTTATTTTCATTTTAAGTCTCCTTTTAATCTAGAAATAAATATATCACTAATTATAGTATTCATAGTATTATTAACAAATTCATTTTGATATAATTTTATATAATTCAACTTTTTTATAATTTTTCATTTATTTTTTCTACTATACTACCTAAAATATTCTCTAATTCTTCACTTACCTCTTCTGATCCCTTATGAGTAATTTCCACAATTTCTCTAGTCATTGGTAATTCTCCTAAAAGATCCAAATCCATTTCTTTCAAGAATGTCTCTGTTTCTTCTCCATCAAATAACTTAATCTTTTTATTGCAGTCTGGACATTCAATATAACTCATATTTTCTACCACACCTAATATATTTATATTTAGCATTTTTGCCATATTTACACCTTTTGCAACTATCATAGATATCATATCTTGAGGAACAGATACCATTATTATTCCAGTTATAGGTAAAGACTGCATAACTGTAAGAGCCACATCTCCTGTTCCAGGAGGCATATCTATTAACAAATAATCTAACTCTTCCCACATTACATCTTTGTAAAATTGTTTTATTGTATTACTTATTAAAGGCCCTTTAAATACTACTGGCTGACTTTCATCATTTACCATAAAGTTTACAGACATAGTCTTTATATTTTCTTTAGTTATTATAGGATAAATATCTTTTCCATTATTTGAAAATGCTCTTTCATGTTGTACTCCCATAAGTCTTGGGATACTTGGTCCTGTTATATCTGCATCTAATATTCCTACTTTGTATCCTTCTTTATTAAGTTTTTTTGCTATTAGTGATGTTATTGTAGATTTTCCTACTCCACCTTTTCCACTCATAACACCTATTATATTTTTTATTTTATTATTTGGATTATTTTCTATTGTACAAGTATCTTGTTTATTACAATTATTTTTTGATGGACATGAATTACAATTTGCCATTTTATCTTCCTCCGTAGATTATAATTATTCGCCTATTATTTATTAATTTTTATATCATCAATAATTTTGATAAATTCGTTTTATAATTAGTATATACCCACAATTTTTTATTTTAATGTATAATCTTTAATAAATATTTGAATATGTACGAATTGTCTATGGGTATATTATTAATAAAAATATATAAGGAGGACAATTATGAAAATATATACTAAGACAGGGGATAAAGGTAAAACTTCACTATATGATGGAAGTAGAGTTGATAAAGATGATATAAGAGTAGAATCTTACGGAACTTTAGACGAACTAAACTCTTACATAGGCCTTTGTACAAATTATGCTAAAGATGAAGATAAAGAAATTTTAAGAAGCATACAAATAAAGTTATTTTCTATATCTGCTGAGTTAGCAACTAAGGAAGAGGGAAAATATAAAACACCTTTAACTGATGATGATGTGAAATCTTTGGAAAAAATTATAGATTCTTATATCTTAAAAATTGATGAAATGGATGCCTTTATAGTTCCTGGTACTAACTTGATTTCTGCTAACTTACATATAGCTAGAACAATTTGTAGAAAGGCTGAGAGACGAATTATTTCTCTTAGTAAGGTTGAAACTGTCAATCCACAGTTATTGAAATATGTAAACAGACTTTCCGATGTAATTTATGCTATGGCTAGATATAACGAATCTGAATTAATATATATTAAATATTAAAAAAAGCCTCTTAATTTTAACTACCTAAAATTAAGAGGCTTTTTTAATTTCTAAAATAATATTTGGTTATTTAGAACAGTAAATTTCAATGGCTTTTGACATTAATTCAGCTGTTCCTTCCCCATTTTGATCAATATTTTTTTGAAACCTCTCATCATTTATATACATTAAACCTAAGCCTGATAAAATTTCTTTTGTACAATTATAAAAACTAGACGAAATGTGATTTCTCCATTTTTCTACTAAATCTTGTACTTCTGCGCTTCCTGGATCACAACCTATATGCTGTCCAAAAGCTTTTAAAATTTCACTACTTTCTTTATTAATAGCTCCCCATTGATTTTCACTGTAGCTATTTGTTTTTTCCTCACATTCTTTGTATGCGTCTGTGTTTCCCCAACGCTCTTTTACCTCTTTAGCATATTTCTTTTTACTTTCTTCTATATCTTTCATATCAAATTCTTTAAAGCTCATATTATCCTCTCCTTCTATACTATTATTTATAAGGCCAATCAAATTATCTATTCGTTGGCGTTTTTTTACTAACAATTCTTTTTGCTTATTCAAAGCTTCCATTTTATCATAATTGGGATTTGTCATTATTTCTTTTATTTCATTTAAAGGAAAATCTAGCTCTCTAAAAAACAATATTTGCTGCAAAGTTTCAAGAGAATCTTTAGAGTACAACCTATATCCTGATTCTGTAATTTCACTAGGTTTTAATAGTCCTATTTCATCATAATAATGCAAAGTCCTAACTGTTATACCTGTCAATTTTGCAACTTCGCTTATCTTCATTTTTCAACCTCCTTTCTTCAATTCCCTATTACACTTATAACTATATTCTATAACGTAACGTCAGAGTCAATACAATTTTTAATATTTATTTTAACAATAAAAGCAAGCAAATTACTATTGAAAATTTAATTTAAACATTAAATAAATCAAATTAGTTGGATTTTCTATAAATATTGGTTATCATAAAAGTTACAGGATAAATTTGGAGGTGAAATTTATGGAATCAAAATTTATAGATGATATAGAAAAAAGAAAATCAAGTATATTGGAACATAACAAAACTGCTAATATAATCTCTATCTTTAAAATGGCATTGTTTATTTTAATATGCTATAACATATACAAAATATATGTAAATCATTATCCTTTAAAATTAATTTTACTTTTAATAGTGGAAATAGTTATCTTTATTATTGCATCTTTATTTCATAAAACTACTTATGAACAACTACATAAAGCTGAAGGAATCATAAAAATTGATGAGGCTAATATAAAGAGAATTTCTGGTGAATGGTCTGGCTTCACAGATATTGGTGAAGAATTTATAGATTATGATCACCCTTATGCAACAGATTTGGATATAGTAGGTAAAAATTCTTTATTCCAAATGATTAATAGTACTGGTACTTATTATGGAAGAAGAAGATTTGTGAAAGACTTACTAAGTCCTAATTTTTCAGATAAAGAAATTCAAAAACGTCATGAGGCTATTACTGAGTTAAGCAAAAATTATGATTTTTCTGTTGAAACAGAATATAATTTTTCTCTTATCGGTGTGGATGAGGATTTTGCCAATTTAATTTCACAACTTCAAGATAAAAAAAGATTTATTGAAAGTAAATCTTTAAAATTATTATTTAAAGTATCTAGTATAATAACTTGTCTTGCTTTGCTTTATGCTCTAGTAACTAAAAATACTCTTGGTTTTATTATTCTTAACTGTTTAATTATATTTCAACTGTTACTATGGATTATTGGTTATTTAAAAGCAAATAGTTATGTTGGAACACTTAAAAAGTTAGCACCTAAAATTAGTCACTACGATGATGTTATTAATAATATTACAAAAGTAAAATTTACTTCTAATAAATTAAATGAAATCGAAAAAAATATAGAAAAAGCTAAGGTTGGAGTTAACAAATTATCAAAAATTGCTTCAAATATAAATCAGCGTAATAATGGTGTTATGTGCATTATTCTAAACGCTTTATTACTTTGGGATTACAAAAATGCAATAGATTTAGATAATTGGAAGCAAGAATATTATGATTCAGTAGAAAGTTGGTTTCATACTTTAGGAGAACTGGAAAGTTTAATTAGCTTTGCCAACCTTCCTAGAGTTTGTAACAATATGTGTCTTCCTACTTTTACTGAGAAAAGCAACATAGTTGAAGCTACAAATATGGGTCATCCTTTAATCGCCAATGATAAACGTATTTGCAACGATTTTAATCTAGATAATAATATTTACATTATTTCTGGTTCTAATATGTCTGGTAAAACTACTTTTATGAGAACTGTTGGTATTAATATGGTTCTTGCTTGTTCTGGAAGTTATGTATGTGCCAATAGCATGTTATCATCTAAAATGAATATAATTACATCCATGCGTATAAAAGATGATTTAAACGAAGGAATTTCAACATTTTATGCGGAACTAAAAAGAATAAAAAAAATAATTAATCAATCTAATATTAACTCTCATACATTATTTTTGATAGATGAGATTTTTAGGGGAACAAATTCTATAGATAGACTTAAAGGCGCCGAAGGTGTCCTAAGAGAATTGTGTAAATGTCATGTTTCAGGAATGATTACAACTCATGATTTAGATGTTTGTAATTTAGAAAAGGAAAATCCTAATATTTTAAATTGTAGTTTTAATGAACATTATATAGATAATGAAATTTACTTTGATTATAAGCTAAAAAAAGGAAAATCTCTTACTACAAATGCAGAATTCTTATTGAAAAAAGTTGGGATTCTTTCTTAAATTAAATCCTCCTTATTTTATATGAAAATTTACTTCCCTCAAGCTAATAGATTGGATGTTAAACAAGGCATGAATTATATAAATATAATTCATGCCTTACGTATTTACTTTTAAACATTTTGTTTCATATAACTACTTAAAATTTTATCTTCCTTGCCTACTTTCATAACAAAATAATTAACCAAATATCCCATAACAATAACCCCAATAAAATCGATCAATAATCTATAAAAAGTAAATCTGTACCCCAAGGAACTTATTTCAAATAGAAGAGTAGAAATTTTTATAACGCACCAAGCATTCATAAAAATAATTACATTAGTAAACTTTACACCTTTCTTTAACAAAACAGCTGTAAATGGAAATGCCGCATACATTGGCCCTGCTGCAAAAGTTGCAAAAGTTATGGCAATGGCAATTCCCATGATTCCAGAATCATCCCCCATATACTTCATCATGGATTCTCTAGAGACCCATTCGTCCATTAATCCTAGAAGAATCATAATAGGTGGCAGCACTGATAACATCTGCAAAAAGCTATCTTTTGAACTATTAAATGCCTTTATACCAGTATTTTTTTCAAATATAATAACTAAAATAAGAATAACAAAAACAATAAGAAAAAGCTTATATCTATTTGCTAAGTAATAAATTTTCTCCTTCACCCTAAAATCACTCCCATAAAAAAGGCAACTACAAATGAAAATAGAAACGCAAATAAATTTCTATAAAAAGCAGCCTTTTTCCCAATATATTTAGATTCTAAAGTAAAAGTCATTATCCCCACAAAAGTTAAAGTTGATACTAAGGCCGCCACTTGAGCGTAACCCGCACCACTATTTAATAAAGTATTTGCAGTTGAAAATGCTACAAAAGTTGGAACCATAACAATTGACCCTATAATTGCAGAAAATAAAACTCCTAAAAAACCTGATTCATTTCCTATTAAATTTGAAATTGTATTAGTATCAATAAAGGCTAGCATTAATCCTACAATTACTATTATGGATAAGAATTGAGGCATGATATTTTCCATAGATTTGCAAGCTTTGATTAAAGCATTTTTTGTTTTTTCTTTATTTTTAAAATAGGATATAAAGCACATTACAGCTGCCAACGAATATAGAATATATGTTGTCATATAATCCCCCCTGATTTTATGCTTCTATATAACTATATGAATAAATCACATAATACTCTACAAAAAATATCTTATTTATTTGACTTATTCATCTTATAAAACACGGGGATGTATAGTATGAAAGACATTAACATAAATACTCCACACACTAAGATTAAAAAGTTTGCTCTATCATTATTCATTCTTTGGAATAACATTAACATAAACATTACTATGTACAATATTGCCGTACAAAGCTTTCCAAACCACTTGGCACCATCTAGTTTTTTACCTCTTTGAAGCATTATAATTCCCATAATTGCCATAAAGCCTTCTTTTATTATAAATAAGCCAACTAAATACCACATTAATTTATATTTAAATGATAAAGCAAATACAAGTGCTGCTTGAGTTAACTTATCTGCCAAAGGATCTATGAATTTTCCCCACTCAGTGATCATATTAAACTTTCTGGCTATAAATCCATCTAAAAAGTCTGTTATTCCAGAAATGCATACTATACCTGCTACAACATAATAATCCTCCATTGATGTTGCGTTATAATAAACATATAAAAATACAGGTATTAAAATTATCCTAAAATATCCCATTATATTAGGTATTGAAAAGACTTCTTTTTTCGAAATTTTCATTCTTAACACCTTCTTTCATTTATTTTCAAATATATTATAAATAATAACACATATTAATATCATACTTATCTTACATTTGCTTTATATAAATAAGTTTGTATTATTGATGATTATGGTATATGATATAATCTTTAGAAAGTTTATATTCATAAGCTATAGAATATAAAAAGAAGGCCCATATTTAAACATATAAAGGAGATTAATATGTGTGATTTTGTCTCTAAAAATAAAGAGTTATTTAATAAATTAGATATATTTATAAATTCAATCCATGATAATGAAAGAACACTGATGAATACTTTACATCATGCTCAAAGTATATTCGGATATCTACCAAAAGATGTACAGATTTACATTGCCAAAAAGTTAAATCTTCCTTTTAGCCAAGTTGAAAGTGTTGTCAATTTTTATAGCTACTTTGTTACTGAACTTAAAGGTAAATACAAGATAAAAATTTGTTTTGGTAATGCTTGTAGCAAGGATGATAGCTCTAGCATTCTTCATGAGTTTGAAAAATTAATCGGAATTAAATCTGGCGAAACTACTAAAGATATTAAATTTAGTTTAGAGTCTGGTGGATGTGTAGGAGTTTGTCGTAAAACACCTATTGTAACTGTAAACGGACGAGTTTATGAAAGTGTAACGATTGAAGATATTTCTTCAATCTTAGAAAATTGTAATTAATAATTAAAGGCTGCTTTATTGCAGCCTTTTGAATTATATTTGGTATCATTTATAATGACATGATATATTTACCAGTTTTAAATTTTATTTATAAAAATCAACAAAAAACAATAAAGTCGTCCCATTTTTAGTAATTTTTCATAATATAAAGTATCTTGACACATTTGGAGGATTAAAAATGGATTTTATAGACAGTATGATTTCAGAAAGACTGGGCGATTTATCTTTCTTTAATACGGCTACACGATTATACAAATTTGAAAAACTAAAAAAAATGACTAATGATGCTAAATTAAATAATCCTAATATATCACTTATTAATATGGGAGTTGGCGAACCTGATAAAATTGCTGACTCTTCCATTGTTGATATTTTATGTCGAGAATCACATAAGAATGAAAATAGATTTTATGCAGATAATGGTATATTAGAGTTTCAAGAAGCAGCTTGTAGATTTATGAAAAACGTATATCATATAAACAATTTAACTTGTGATAATGTTATGCATGGCATAGGCTCAAAATCTATTTTGGCCATGATTCCCATAGGTTTTATAAATCCAGGTGATGTTTGTTTAATGACAGTGCCTGGCTATCCAATTATGGGTACTTATACTAAATTTCTAGGTGGAGAAGTCTACAATCTACCCCTTTGTGAAGAAAACAACTTCTTTCCTGACTTAGAAAATATTCCTAAAGATATTTTAAAAAGAGCTAAACTTATTTATATTAATTATCCAAACAATCCAACTGGACAAATTGCTACTAAAGAGTATTATGAATATTTGGTTGATTTTTGTAGAAAAAATAAGATTTTCATAATCTCTGACATGGCTTATGGTGCTTTGACTTATGGGGATTATAAACCTATTAGTATTTTAAGCGTTGATGGTGCCATGGATCTTTGTTTGGAAATTCACTCTTTATCTAAAAGCTTTAATATGACTGGCTTTAGAATGGCTTTTGTAGTGGGTTCTCCTAAAACTATTAAACTTTATTCAACTATTAAAGGGCACACTGACTCTGGACAATTTATTCCTATACAAAAAGCTGCTTCCTTTGCCCTTGATCACTATGAAAAATTCATCTCAGAAAATATAGAAAGATATTCTAGACGTTTCGATTTACTAATTGATGTTCTTAAAAAAATTGGATTTAAAGTTGAAAAACCTAAAGGTGGATTTTATCTTTATGTTCCTATTCCTAAAGGAGCTGGTGATGTAGTCTTTAATAATGCAGAAGATACTTTTGCTTATCTTTTAAATAATGCCATGATATCCACAGTTCCTTGGGATGATTGTGGTGCTTATTTAAGACTTTCCGTTACTTACGAGGCTTATAGTGAAGATGAGGAAATTAGTCTTATGAAGGAAATTTATAATAGACTAACCGCCCTTGATTTTAAATTTTAAATAAAAAATAAGGTGTAAACATTGAAATTATGTTATTACACCTTATTTTTTATTAGAAATTTATAACACAAACAAATTTATCAAACAAGTCTTTATATTCTACATAATCTTTTTCTCTTTCATTTTTTCATAAAACTTTGTGACTTGAGCACAGCTAAAGGAATAATAGTTATTATGAAAAAATTAATGTTAACAGCAACCACCAGAATTACAACTACATCCACTATTACAACTACATCCAGAATTCTTTTCTTTTCTATCATCAACTATGCCCAAAGTCTTAAATGCAGCCTGTCTTATAGCTTCTACAGGAATATCTTCATATTCTTTGCCATCGTATTTTACTGTTCTACAATAAGTTTTAGCTCCAATTAAAGTTGAACATGAATCACAATAATTTTCTGATACTTTTATATTAAGAATTTCTTCAATAGGAATTCCATTAAATAAAATAATATTTGATTGAGAAATTTGATCCTTTTCTAGCTTAGTCTCAATCAGCACAACCTCAATACCATTTGATTTCAAATCTCTGTTTAATCTTTCTACTTCATGAAAAAGATTCTCTCCAGTGTCATGGCAACGATCGCAAGTTTCTCCATCTGCATCTAGGTGTTTCCATTCAATATTAAGTATTTTCATTTAAAGCTCCCCCCTTCTAATAATCTGGTATACTAATTTCATATTAATTCCTCTTTTATCATTTTTAAGCTTGGTAAAAATAATAACTGTTTTAACCATTTATTTTTTCAAACTCTTCATTAATTACTTCTGCAAGTTTATCTATTGCTTTGTAATGTTCATCAGTTAAATCTCTCAACGATACAACTTCACTTAATGCCAACTCTTCTCCTATGACCTGTGACACTATAATATTAGCATTCACTTCTCCACTATGAACTTGTGTTCCTCTCTTAGCACAACATTTATCACATCCATCTACCGCTATAGTAGGGTATTCCTTAGCAAAACTTCTTTCCTCTTCTCCTCCTGCTAGAAATAAAGGAAGACAAATTGTCACCGTTTCATCAGGTTTTAATACTTCCATCATTTTACGAGTGGCAAGCCTTGCAACCGTACCTCCGAAACACTCTTCTCCACTACATGATATTACTCCTATTTTTTTATCCATATTACTCACCCTCCACAGTAGATTCTACAAATTCACTGCATATTTCTTCTACCATATTGTCTACCATCATCCATCCATCTTCACTAAGAATAGTTGCAGTTCCAGGCTTTTTACCTCTATGTTTTTTCATTTCATCTATTACTTTCATACTTTTTATAATCTTACCACCAGCCAATTCTACACTTTTCTTAGAACACATAGCTGGACATCCATCTATTGTAATACACTCACAATCTTCAACTTTTTCTTTTCCTTCTTTTTCTCCTGTTACTACATGAGCCAAACATACTGCTTCAAACTCTTCTGGATATTTTTTTATAGTTTCTAAAGCTGATTCTCTTGACATAGCACCATGAACTTTTCCTATTCCACTACATGGTATTACTTTTATTTTACACATGGAATTCATCTACCTTTCTTTTTAGAAATTTATAGTATTCTTTATCATTAATAATCAATTCTTTATCTTCTTCAAAATCATCCAATTTTATTTTTACCATCCACCCTTGTTCATAAGGATTCTGATTTATATATTCAGGGCAATCTAATAAATTTTCATTAACACCTATTATCTTACCTCCCACTGGGGACACTATTTCTAAAGATATCTTTGTAGATTCAATACTACCTATTTCATCAAACTGATATATCTGTGCACCTATTTTAGGTGGTTCAAAAAACATAATATCACCTAAGCTTTGTTGAACATAATCACTTACACCAACTGTAGCTATATTACCTTCTACATATACCCATGTGTCATTTTCTGTAAAATATAAATTATCATCCATAGGTATTCTAAACGTGAACTTATCTTTCTTAAATGACTCATACTGAAACTTTTTATTGAACTCTAGTTGTAATGAAGTATCACTTTCTTCTTTATCTTCTACTAAATCTTTTATTAGATTATCAGTAACTTCTTTTATAATTTTCTCATCATTTTCTGTTAACTTTAAACTTTTGCTTATACTTATTCCTAATGCTTTAGCTTCATCTGATATATTTATTTTCTTGCTAATTTTTAGATTTTTCTCAGTAGCTAATTTAGTAGCACATTTTGTATTGCATCCGTCTATTACAATTAATTCTTTTTCTTTTAATTTTTCATTATATTTCACATCAGATATCCTATAAAAAACAGGACAAAATATCTCACAATCTAACTCTTCATTTAATTTTAATGCTACTTCTTTTGTAATACATCCATTGCACTTATCTAATCCATTGCATGGTAGAACTGCATAACTTTTACTCATTGTCATTCATCTCCATCCTAATTTTCTTTATTTCCTTTGTAGTTGCTCCTTTGTTTGGAAAAGTTAAGGCATCTAATCCACAAGTTTTAGCACAAGCTCTACAAAATACTACACAGTTTTCAGGATTTTTTACTATTAGTTTCTGACCTTCATTTTCTCTTACTTCAAAAACATTATGAGGACAAAACTTTACGCACTCCATACAATAATTACATGTTTCATAATTTATAGTTGGGCACCAATCTATTTTCTCCCTTGGTACTCCCATAAAAGTTGAACCTTGCATACTTCCACTACTCATGATTGCTAACCCCCTTAAAACATTTCATCTTCGAAACCTAATTCTATTAATGCATTTTTTACAACATCTATAGCTTTTTCATTAGTCATATCTCTTATATCTAACATAACCAAATCCTTATTTATATCAAGTCCAGCTTCCTTAAAAGCATCTTTGAACATTTTTTTCTGCATATTAGGAGCACATGCACCTATAATTAACTTTCTGTCTGATTTTAGAAAATCAGCTAAAAATCTGTCACCATCTTCTTCACAAAGTTGAGGATGTATAAAAGCATATTCTACAGGTAATTCTATTCTAACTTGATTTATAAAATCCCATATATCCATAGCTTGAAATCCTGGACATTTTCCTGTACATACACACATAATAAAACCTGGTAATTGTTTTTCTTCCATTTTTAATTCCCCCTTGAAAATAATATATTATAAGTCTTTTTACAATTTAAATTGGCCCTTTCATACTCTTAGAAGTAACTTCTCTTTCTTTTATAAGTATATGTTGCATTGGATTCATCAACTCTCCGTCGACTTCGTACTGAAAGTCAATAAAGTATAAGCAATTTCCTTCACTTGAACTATCCTTAATAGTATTATACTTAGCACATTTTATCTTACCATTATCCAACTTTATTCCTATTCCACATTCCCCACAGTTTTTCATAATTAACATTACCTTTCTTTATTTAATGATAATCCTTACAGCAACCATTCTCACATCCACAACTACATCCACTTTCAATATTTTTACTTATTAAAACTTCTTTTGATATTTCTAGTAAGCTTATAAATTCACTTCTTGAAGGATATCTTCCTATTATTACTATCTCATCATCTACAACTGTTATTGGCAATCCATTTACTCCCACTGATTGCATATATTTAAATACTACTTCATTTTCTATAAATTCTTCAGAATCTTCATTAATATTATATCTTTCAATTTCTATGCCCTGTTTTTTTAGTATATCCACTATAACATATACCCTAAGTAACTCTTGATTTTCTTTTGAATTTGGATTTTCCGCACATGTACAAACTGCTGATTCAAATAATTTCATATTTTTCATAACTATTTTCCCCTTTACACACTGACTTTAGAATTAATTATATCTCATATCCTAAAAGTAGCATTAAAACTTCTAAATCATTTCTTTTATATTTATTTTTTTCCCAAGATATGTGCTATATCTTCTGCTCTTTTGTTTTCTAAATTAAAAGATATAACACCTATAATTTTTTCTGGATCTTTAGGACCGTATATCTCTATACCGTCTACATCTTCTAGTTCATTTAAAGCATAAGAAATTAAATCTATTTCCTTTTTATGAATTTTTTCTATTGTTTCTTGTTTTAAATATCTTAATGACTCTCTTAATCCAATAATTCCACTAACATTTAAAGTTCCCGTCTCTAATCTATTAGGAAAATAATCTGGCTGGTATTCATAAGCAGAGTCCCCTCCCGTACCACCTGATTTTAAAGGTTGAATATCTCCATCCCAATTTACTACAAGTCCTCCTGTTCCCATAGGACCTAGTAAACTTTTATGACCTGTGAATGCTAATAAATCTATATTGTCTCTTTGAATATCTATTGGGTATGCTCCGGCTGTCTGTGCTGCATCTACTAAGAATGGTATTTTATGTTTTCTTGCTCTCTTTCCTATTTCTTTAACTGGTTGAATTGTTCCTAACACATTTGATGCATGAGTAAAAATGATAAGTTTAGTATTTTCTTTTATGCTATTTTCTATATCTTCTGAATTTGTAAATCCGTTTTTATCTGCTTCTATTTTAGTTATTTCTATGTCCATATGTCTTTCTAGCGTTTTGATACAGCGCCATACTGCATTATGCTCTAGAGAGCTTGTTATCACATGATCTCCTTTTTTCAAAATCCCCTTTATCGCCAGGTTTAGAGATTCAGTTACATTAGATGTAAATATTACTTTTTTAGGATCATTAAAATTAAATAATTCACTAATTAATTTCCTAGTCTCATATACTAATTTATCTGATTCCATAGCTTTCCTATAGGAACCTCTACCTGATGTAGTCTCATTATTAATCATATAATCATAAATTGATTTTGAAACTATTTCAGGTTTTGGATAAGAGGTTGCTGCATTATCCAAATAAACTTCCATAATTAATCAATTCCCCCTAAATTAATATATATGTACATCCATATATATATATATATATGGTAGAGCTTGTTAATCATAATATCAATAATAATATATAAATTTTGTTGATATTTTTTATTTTCCCCCAAAGTTTCTTTCTCTTAATTTACAATAGTTATCTATATTTCTATTTACTTTTTCCAAATCTAGAGACAGTATAGGATAATCATTTATATTATTTCTAACTTCTAATAAAATTCTTTCCATAGATTTATTTTTCAATGTTAAAGAATAAAATATCCATTGACCTTGTCTCTCATCTAATACAAATCCCATATCTCTAAGTTTTGTTAGATGTCTAGATGCTTTCGGTTGAGAAATATCCAATAGATCGCATATTTCACACACACAAAGTTTTCTTTCGTGTAATAAAATCATTATTCTCAGTCTTGTTTCATCTGATAGTACCTTAAAAAAATCTAATATTCCGTCCATTTTGTTCCTCCTGCATGTTATAAATAGAACTTCTAATATTTCCTTGTCTAAAGTATATCACACAATAAAATGTTATGGACATGTTATGACTCCTTCAGACCAAAGGCATGCTCCACATGGGGAGTGTAGATAGGTTTGTGTAAAAACAAACTTACCTACACTTTTTTAGTATTTAAAATTGGTAAGTTTGGAATAATATTCATATTAAAATTTATGGAGGTTTGTAAAATGAAAGATATAATTATTCCAGATATTGATTATCAAGCAGAGGTGAAAAAATGTAAGACAATGGAAGACATCGTTGGAAAAAATGGATTGATGCAAAAACTATTCAAGGATGTAATGCAACAACTTTTAGAGGCTGAAATGGAAGAACATCTAGGTAGAGAGAAATATGAAAGATCTGATAATAATGATACAAATTATCGAAATGGATATAGTTCAAAGACAATAAGTAGTAGTTTTGGTGATATTGGATTAGATGTTCCAAGAGATAGAAAATCAGAATTTGAACCGAAGGTTGTTAAGAAATATGAAACAGTATGTAATGAATTAGATAAAAAGATAATAGGTCTTTATGCTTGTGGAATGAGTGTGAGAGATATTCAATCTGAAATGGAAGAGCTATATGGTATAGATGTATCACCTTCAATGATTTCTAAGATAACAGATAAGGTTGTTGAGGCTGCCGCCGAATGGCAAAGTAGAACACTTGATGAAATTTATCCTATAGTATATATGGATGCTATGCATTTTAAAGTAAGAGATGATAATAAAATAGTATCTAAAGCTGCATACATTTGTATGGCCTTAGATATGAAAGGAAAAAAAGATATATTAGGTATTTGGATAGGTGAATCTGAAGGGGCAAAGTTCTGGCTATCAGTATGTAATGATTTAAAAAATAGAGGTTTAAATGATATATTAATAGCTTGCATGGATGGTTTAAAAGGCCTTCCAGAAGCAATAAAAACTGTATATCCAGATGTGAATATACAAACTTGCATAGTACATCAAATTAGAAATTCATTAAAATATATAGCATCAAAAGATCAAAAGGAATTTATGAAAGATTTAAAGAATGTGTATAGAGC
Organism: Terrisporobacter vanillatitrophus; assembly: GCF_051148895.1. Lineage (GTDB taxonomy): Bacteria > Bacillota > Clostridia > Peptostreptococcales > Peptostreptococcaceae > Terrisporobacter > Terrisporobacter vanillatitrophus. The sequence goes on along the minus strand of NZ_CP154625.1, from coordinate 567,674 downwards.
ATTCAATGAAGAAACTGCGCTTGCAAATTTAGATATTTTAAAAGATAAATGGTATAACAAGTATTCAGTTGTAATAGATTCTTGGTATAATAATTGGCCTAATTTAGCAACGTTTTTCGATTTTTCTGAAGATATTAGAAGAATCATATATACTACAAACTCACTAGAAGGTTTTAATAGACAGCTAAGAAAATATACAAAGGTTAGAACTGTATTTCCTACAGATGAGTCACTAAGAAAATCTCTGTATCTTTCTACTATGAAAATCATAGAAAAATGGACATCTCCAAATCAAAATTGGGCTACCACTTTAGCGCAGCTAACAATTAGATTTGAAGATAGAATTCCTAAAAAATATACAATCTAAAATTTTTTTGAAAATGGTAAATTTAGTGTATATTGTCCTAAATTAGACACATAATAAAAATGTATAAAATACCATTATTAGTATTCCAATCAAATAAAAAAATATTACTGGAATAAGTAATTTCCAGTAATATCAATTAATAAATAAGTCTATTTACACAAATCTATAGACATTCTCTCCACATGTAGGCTTTAAATTGCCAAAACAATCTTCCTTATTTTCTTTCCAATTTTCACATCCTCCACATACGACACATGGTGAGAAGTTAAATTTTCTTACCTTTTCTCTAAATACACAATATTCCTCTTTGTTCCAAATACTTTTTAAAGTATCATCTAATACATTTCCAAATGAATGATGATACACCTTTCTTTTTTCATCAAATAAATATGTTTCACTACTGTGTAAAACTCCCATACAGGGACTTACATTTCCATTATGTTTTATAAATGAACAACCTTCTTCTATAAACTTACAACAATTTGATTTTCTTGAAATTTTATTGTTACATATACTTAAACTTGATACTTGTGATTTTAATAATTTATTTACACTTTTGCCTACATTTTGAATATTCCAATCCATAATAGGTATATTTATCTCTGGTAATATGTTAAACATCAATTCTGAACTAGTGTCTACACCTAATGCTCTTGAATATAAAATATTATCTACAGATGTTTCATCTGATGGCAATAAGTTGGATACATTCACTTTACTCACACCATGAATTGCGCAAAATAAAGGCATTTTTTCTAGTTGATCAATATTACTTTTCATGGCAACAAATGCAATTCCAAGCTTTACATTATTTTTAGCTTTATTAGATTCAATATTATATTCTCTTAATTTGTTGAATGTTTTAATATTATTAATAACTTTCTCTAACTTACTATTTACTCTTATTTTTTCATATCCTTCAGATTCTAAAGAATCTATGGAAATCCATAACATAGTCAAACCAGCTTCCAATAATTTTTTGCTCATTTCTTCATTTAATAAAGTTCCATTAGTAAGTAGCTCAACTTCTTTTACTTTTGAAGATGCTATTTTTACCATTTCTATAATATTAGGATGAAATAAAGGTTCTCCCATTCCACCAAAAAATATTTTCTCCACACCACTTGGCATGGTATTAATTGCACCATTGAAAGTTTCCATAGTCATATTTCCCAATTCTTCATCTATCCAGGTATTTCTAAAACACATTTTACAATTTAGATTACACTTAGATGTGGGCTCAATATACAACTTTTTTAATTTATCTTCCATTTCTATTCCTCCCCTAAAATATTAATATACAAAAAGTGGATCAAATATTAAACTTAATCCACTTCTTCAATGTCTATTATCTCTAGTTATTTATCAACAACCACTATTTTTACAATTACATCCCTCTCGGTATACAACCTCGGGTTTTCCATCTTGTCCTTCTTTGTACACTCCAAAATTACACTTTTCTATACATCCTCCACAAGCATTACATATCTTATAATTTATAACTGGATACCAATCTTTTTATATTTATAGCCACTCTACCTTTTTATTTTTTATAATATATATATCAATATATATTCATATATATATTATAATATATCACCATCCACGAAACATCCCGGTATATTTCCTAGAAGCCCTAGATAATTATTCACTTTTTGAGATTTATTTACTTTAGAACTTAGTTCACTTTATTTTTATAAGTTAAAATATACTGTTTCCTATCTTACTTAGCATATCAATACCTCTTATTTCCTTATCATACATTGGTACTATTACTAATTCTGAATTCTTAAAGTCACCATTTATTTCTCTTAAATATTTTTCTTGCATATTTCTTCTATTTCTAAAGAATGGTGTTATTGCTTGTTCTTCAGGTATTATAAGGTTAGCTACAACCATACCCGTTTCAATTCCAACAGTTTTTAACTCTTCACTAGCTCTATATGCCTCTATTATAGGTGTTTTTTCTGGATACATTACAAAACTAAATGTAGTCTTATTCTTATCCTTCATAGTTGCTATAACTTTATCAAATTTTTCTTTCTGTAATTTGTCTTCTTCACTTATTTCAGAGTTTACTCCAGCCTTCATTTGAATTTGCTTTGACCAATCCATTGGTAATTCTAAAAGTCTTAATGTATGACCAGTTGGTGCTGTATCAAATACAATAACATCGTACTCTTCTTTAGAAGCATAAGAAATAAACTTTTGGAAAGATGCCATTTCTTCTGTACATGGTGAGTTTAATTCCTCTTCCATTGTAGCTATTGTCGCTTCGCTAAATTTATCTTTTGCATCTTTTAATACCATATCTTTATATTCTTCAAAGGCTACTTTTGGATCTATCTTAGCTGCATATAAATTTTTACAACCTTCTATTGGTCCTGGACTGTCTCCTATAGGTTTATCTAGAACTTTTCCTATATGAGCCGCTGGATCTGTTGTTAATAAAAGTGTTTTATACCCTTCATTAGCTGATTTTACCGCTGTTATACAAGCCATTACGGTTTTTCCAACTCCACCTTTTCCTGAGAAAAATACATTTCTTATAGAATTTTCTTTTGGTAATATAAGAGGCTTAACTTTTTCATTTTTTTCAATTTTTATTTCATCTATATTTTTATATTCCACATTAGTAATTTTCTCAACTTTTTTATTTTCAAATAATATACCTGCACTTATTCTAAATTTATCTACACCTTTAAGTTCACTATCAAACAACTCCATAGTATCTATTGATAATCCATTGAAAGTTTCTTTCGCTTTAGATAAATAACCTTGTTGCATATCATATCTTGACTTAAAGAAAGGTATTATAGCTTCTTCCTTTGGAATAAATCCATTAACAATTATTTTAGTAGTTGATATCCCCAGTTCTTTAAGTTCTTTTGACGCTCTTAAGGTTTCGTCTAATGAGGTTTGCTCTGGTTGCATAACAAATATAAAGTCTGTTTGAGAAGTATCTCTAAGTTTTTCTATGGCTCTATCAAATTTATCTTTACTATCTTGAATCATAGATACAGGACCCATGCAAGTTTGGCCAGTTCCCTCAGCACTTTCTTCTATATGCTTAGACCAATCTATTGGAAGTTCTAAAAGTCTTATGGTATGACCTGTTGGAGCTGTATCAAATATTATAACATCATAATCATCTAACTCCATAAATTCAATAAATTTATCAAAAGAAGCCATTTCTTCTGTACAAGGTCCGCTTAACTGCTCATCTGCTATTTTTATCATCTCTTCATCAAAGATTTCTCTCATTGGTGCTAATAGATTTTCTTTATACTCATTAGTTGCTTCATCCGGGTCTATTTCCATAGCATAAAGATTCTCTATATTATTTATTTTAGTAATTTTATGACCTATTTCTTGCTCAAATACATCTGATAAGTTTGCCGCTGGGTCTGTAGTTACTATTAAAGTCTTTAGCCCCTTATCCGCATTATAAACTCCTGTTGTACATGCCATTGAAGTTTTTCCAACTCCACCTTTTCCTGAGAAAAATAAGAATTGTGTCATTTTACTATTCACCTCTTAACGCAGAGTTTAACTCTTCTAAGCTTGCATATTCTCCACTTTTTATTACTCTTCCATTAACTACAGTTATAGGAAGTATCTGTTGGCCTTTTTCTTTAACTAATCTTCCAACTTCCATATTAGCCATAAATTTCATTGCATGAGTTTGAGGTTGATATCTTTCTACAACAATACCTTCAAATTCATTTTTTAATATTTCTATATTTTCACTTATTTTAACTAAATTATTATCTACACTTGGTCCACAGATTCCTGATGAACAACACATTGTAGGTTCGAATATTTCTATTTTCATAACTTTTCTCCTTTAATATTTAAGTCTTTATAATATTTTATATAAATATATAGGAAGTCATTTAACATATTATTAAATTATGACTTCCTAATACTTATTAACTCTATTTATTTTCCAAACCAGTGCTTAGTTCTATTAGCAATAGAAACTAATGCAAGCATTACTGGTACTTCAACAAGTACTCCAACAACAGTAGCTAGTGCTGCTCCTGAGTTAAGTCCAAACAAAGCTATTGCAACTGCAACTGCAAGTTCAAAGAAATTACTAGCACCTATCATTGCTCCTGGTGCTGCTACATTATGAGGCAATTTCCAAGCCTTAGCCCAAAGATAAGCTAAGAAGAATATAAAGAATGTTTGTATTGTAAGTGGTATAGCTATTAATGCTATATGAGCAGGGTTATCTATTATTTTTTGTCCTTGGAATGCAAATAGTATTATTAATGTTAATAGTAAACCAACTACAGTTATTCCATTAAATTTAGATAAGAACTCATTTTCAAAGTACTCTAATCCTTTTTTCTTAATTATCATTGTTCTTGAAAAATATCCTGCAACAAATGGTATGATAACAAATAAAAATATTGATAATAGTAATGTATCCATTGGAACTACAACGTTAGTTACTCCAAGTAAAAATGCTACTATAGGAGCAAATCCAATTAATAATATAAGATCATTCACTGCAACTTGAACTAATGTGTATGCTGGATCTCCATCTGTTAAATGACTCCAAACAAATACCATTGCTGTACAAGGTGCTGCACCAAGTAATACTGCTCCTGCTAAATAGTCCTTAGCTAAATCTGCTGGTATTAAACTTTTAAATACTATAATTAAAAAGAAATATGATATTGCATACATTGTAAAAGGTTTTATTAGCCAGTTAGTACCACAAGTTACTATTAAACCTTTCTTTTGCTTTGCAGCATTTTTTATAGATGTAAAGTCAATTTTTAACATCATTGGATAAATCATAAGCCATATTAGTATAGCTACTGGTATTGAAACTTGAGCATAAGTAAACTTATCTAAAGTTTGAGGTATTTGAGGTGCATATACCCCTATTAGTACACCCACAATTATACAAAGTGCTACCCATATAGTTAGATATTTTTCAAAGACTCCTAGTCCTCCACTTTTTTCTTTTTCATTTACCTGAACATTTGCTGCTATTCCAGGCTTATTATTCTTATTACTCATTTTATAACTCCTCCTTTTTATTTTTGCTATTTTGAACTACCTTCTCTTATTAATCTTGCGAAATCGTTAGGTAGTATTTCGTTTTCTTCTATTTCTTTTGCTATTTTCTCAAAGTCATAAGGTACTTCTATTATTTCAACTTCTACTGAAGAATCTTGTATATCTATAATTACATAGTTTGCATCTGGTTTATTAGTTTTTGGTTTTCCAACACTACCTGCGTTTACAAGTAATTTATCTCCGTAATATTTAGCATAAGGTATATGAGTATGACCACAAACTAATATATCTTCTACTAATTCACCCATTACTTCTTCAGCTTCTTTAGAATTTTCTTTTAAATATTCGTTTATTATTCTTGTACTTCCATGAACAAATCTTATAGTTTTGTTATTAAAAGTAAAAGTAGCTTCCTTAGGTAAATTTCTTAAATATTCTTTGTTTTCAGGTGTTGTTTCTTGTCCTGTAAAATGCATAGACATACCAGCTTTTTCAGCATCTTTTGGATCTGGATAATCACATCCACATATTATTTTAAAGTTTCCTATTGCTTCATCATAATTTCCCATTATAGTAAGTATGTTTTCTTTTCTTAAAGTTTCTATAACTTCATTTGGACGAGTTGCATATCCTACTAAATCTCCAGTACATACTGTTAAATCTACGTTTCTCTTTTTTAAGTCTGCTAAAACTTCATTTAATGCATATATATTACTGTGTATATCTGTTATTACTGCTATTCTCATTGTCTTTCCTCCTATTTTTTGTTGTTAGTATTTAATAATATATCTTTTGCCTCATTTATTGTTTCACAGTTTATTCCTGCTCCTTTATAAGCTTTTAGCATATTATAATCCTGTTTTAGTATTTCTTCTTTCTCTAACTCATTAGATAAAAGTTCCTCAATAAAACTAAACTCTCTTAAAGTTTCTTCATCCAATTTGTAATAAACATATTTAGCTTCTTTGTAGTAAGTAACTAAATCTGCATTCATAAGTTTATTCAAATGTCTAGATGCATTAGATTGAGTTATTTGAAGTATATCCTCTATTTCACAAACACATAAAGGACCATATCTTAAAATATTAAGAATCCTAAGCCTTGTCTCATCACCTAGTGCTTTTAATTTTTTTATTAACTCCATAATTACTCCTTTTCAAATAATCATATTCACTTATAATCATATGATATTGTAAAAACCTATTTTTGTAAACATATAAATCAATTTTTTTCAATTTTATTTTTTATTATCGCTATACTTTATTATTTCTATTTTGCTAAATTTTATATTTAATAAAATAACTTAATATTTGTAAAAATTTGATATAATAATATAAAGTATGGGAGGTATCAAAATGAATAATATTGATTTAATTTTTAAAGCGTTATCAGACCCTATAAGATTAAATATTTTGAAAAAATTATATTGTTCACAAAGTGTCTGTGTTTGTGAATTAGTTAAAGAGTTTGACTTATCACAGTCAAAGTTGTCTTATCATTTAAAATTACTACTTTCTGCTGACCTTATAAGCAAAACTACTCAAGGTAAATGGAATCTTTATTCTGTTAATAGAGACCGTCTATCAAGAATACTTACTTATGAAGTAATTCAAAATTTATTTTTATAAACCGCTTGTCAAATCAAAAAAAGTTGATATAATAATTAATATAGATTTCTTAATTTAATACCTATTGTTTTATATCAACTTTAAATTGATGTATTAACAATCTATTGTGAAATCTAATTTTTTACATTTAATATCAATTTTTTTTGATATATTTTCAGGAGGTTATCATGAGAGTTTTTGATTTTTTAACAGACCAAGTTTTGAAAATGAGCTGGTTGTCTGATTCAATCACACTATTTGTTGAAAAAGTTCTAAATTTAGACGTTTCAACTAGAATTGGTGGTAGTATTCAATTCTTCATATATGATACTATAAAAATATTTATACTTTTAGGTACATTAATATTTTTAATATCATATATACAAAGTTACTTTCCACCAGAGAGAACAAAAAAAATATTAAGTAAATTTAAAGGATTAACTGGTGCTACTATATCAGCATTACTTGGAACTGTAACTCCATTTTGTTCTTGTTCTTCTATTCCTATATTTATAGGGTTTACTAGAGCTGGATTACCACTTGGGATTACATTCTCATTCTTAATATCTTCACCAATGGTTGATATAGCATCATTACTACTACTTGCATCATTCTTTGGTATGAAAGTATCTGTTTTATATGTTGTTTTAGGACTTATAATTGCCATAGCTGGTGGAACTATTATATCTAGCCTTAAAATGGAAGATGAAATAAGAACTTATACAGAAAAAACTAGAGATTTATATGATGAGTCAGAAAACTTTAATCAAAGACAAAGACTTGATTATGCATTAAACGATACTAAAATAATCGTAAAAAATGTTTATAAATATGTACTAATAGGCGTTGGTATAGGTGCATTAATTCATAACTGGATACCACAAGATATGATTTTATCTATACTTGGTTCTAAAAATCCATTTTCAGTATTAATTGCTGCTGTAGTTGGTATACCAATGTATGCAGATATTTTTGGAACTATTCCAATAGCAGAAGCTTTATTTATGGCTGGAGTTCCAATGGGTACTATACTTGCATTTATGATGAGTGTTACTGCACTTTCTCTTCCTTCAATTATAATGTTAAGTAAGGTTGTTAAACCTAAGTTATTAGGTGTTTTTGTAACTATAGTAACTATTGGTATAATTATAACTGGATACTTATTTAATTACTTCCATTTCTTATTAGTGTAATTAAAATAAAAATCACCCATTCCAATAAGTAGATTGGGTGACTATAATTTTATATTACATATTCAAATACTGAGATAAAGTGGCATATACTTCCTAAGAGGATAAATATATGAAATATCTCATGAAATCCTAAATTTCTAAATTTAAGTGCAGAGGGCTTAAGACCATATATTACTGCTCCTATGGTGTAAAATATACCTCCCATAAGTAATAAAAGTATTCCTCCAAATGGTATAGAGCTATAAAGTGGTTTTATCATAAATACTGATATCCACCCCATGCCTATATATATGCAAGTAGATATCCATCTAGGACAATTAAACCAAATCATTTTGAATAGAACTCCACAAACTGCTATTGTAGCAACAACTGTAAATAAGATCCAACCTTTGTGTTCTTTTAATGCAATTAAGCAAAATGGAGTATATGATCCAGCTATAAGTATAAAAATCATAGAATGATCTAATTTTCTTAAAAATGCAATTACCTTGTCTGATGCCATTACTAAATGATATGTAGCTGATGCTGCATAAAGTAAAATCATACTTATTCCAAATATTATTACTGCAGTTAGATCTATAGCAGATGCACTTGTTAATGTAGTTTTTATTACTAGTGCTAAGAGACCTACAAAAGAAAGAATTGCTCCGCCTAAATGAGTAAATCCATTAATAGGTTCCCTAATATATGTTCCCATGAAATACCTCCTTATTTCTTGTCGGTCAGTTGACCGATAATAATTTGATTGTAACTCTAATAACAAGAAAAGTCAACTCAGTAAATAAGTTTTAACATTGTATTAACCATTTTATATATCTTTTACAATATTATTTGCCCATTTCTTAGATAATACCCTTGGTACCCCAAATATAAACTTTGCCACTTCCTCTGTATAAGTTAAGGCAACTAAAATATAAATAGGAACGCCTTTGTAAGCAGCAAAGAATGTTAAAGGTAATGATACAAACCACATACATCCCATTTCTAAAGTTAAAGCATATTTTGTGTCTCCACCACTTCTAAGCACACCTATTATTATAAAAGTGTTAAACGTCTTTAATACCATTAGTACTCCCATTACAATAAATATCTTTCTTATATCGAGTGCAAGGCCTGGGCTTACACTAAATACTTTTAGAAGAACAGGAATTGATAAAATTAATAATCCACCAAAAACTAACCCAGCCAAAGATACTAGTATTGCAAACTTCTTTGAATAGCTAACTGCTTTTTCTATATGGTCCGCACCTAACTCATTTCCTATCATAATAGATGAACCAATAGCTATACATACTGATGTCATTATAAAGAAATTTCCTGTGCTTGATGCAATTTGACTTGCTGCAATAGCTGATGTTCCTGCTTTTGAGTAAGCCACCGCATATAGCACAGTCCCAAATGCCCATAAAGCATCGTTAAAAAATACAGGTATTGTTCTAGATATAAACGCCTTAAATAAATCTTTATTGATTAATTTTATATCTTTAAAAGTAAATCTTAATTCATAATCACTTTTAATAAAATAAACATAACTAACTAACAAGATTAACTCAACGACTCTTGATATAACTGTTGCCAAGGCTGCACCACTAGCACCTAAAGCTGGCATTCCAAATTTTCCAAATATAAATATATAGTTTAGAATTATATTTAATCCTAATGATATGGAACTGCAAATCATTCCAAGCTTGGGATTTCTAATACTTCTTGAACCCATACTAAATACATTACTGATTGCAATTATAGGATAACAAAATCCTATTATTAAAAAATAGTTTACTGCAATTTCAATTACACTTTCATCAAGAGAAAAAAAATGAATTATAAACTTTGGAGAAAAAATTGCCATCATGGCAAATATTATTCCTAAAGTTATGGCTGATAATGCTCCCAAAGCTGTGATTTTTCTTATATTTGCTTTATCATCTTTTCCAAAAAATTGAGCAATAAATAAACCTGCTCCTCCTATAATTCCTGATAAAGCCATATTGTATAAAAAGAAATATTGGTTAGCTATGCCGATAGCTGCCACCGATACTTCTCCCAGCCCTCCAACCATAATTGTATCAACCATATTTATTAAAGTTGATAATAGGTTCTGTATTATTATTGGAATACATAAGGTAAGCAAGGTCTTATAAAATATTTTGTTTTCTTTGTCTAATTTAAATATGTATTGCAAAGTTTCACCTCATTTTTTTCTTTGTTACTTATTTTATATTTTTACATATACCACTTAATAATATCACATTTTTTCAATATTTTGACCATCTAAAAAAGGTATTTCATTATTGAAATACCCTTAGTTTATCTATATTTTATACATATACTATTTCTATACCTGCAAAACTAGCACTTCCTATTATAGTTAAAATATTATCTGAATTTCCCATATTTCTATTTTTCTCATTTACACCTGCGAAAGATGTGTTAACCCTATTTTCTACAGTCCAAGTCTTAGGTATATATAACTCTACTCCAGAAAATGATGCATCTATTCTAACTACTCCACGTCCATTGTTTAGTTTAGTATTATCAAAATATACCTTCATGGAACCAAAACTACAGTCTAAATCTGCTTGCTCAAATTTATCTGAATTAATATATTTAATACTTCCACCAAAACTAGTATCTAATTTTATGTGTCCCTCATCTTCAATATTAATAGTTTCATACTCATCATGCTTCCAATCATAGTTATGTTTATAATGATGCCATCTAGGACCTTTGTAAAAAATCATTGATAAACCAAAACTACCAAGAGCCGCTGCTATTAACACAGTCCATGGTGTAATTGCTGTAATACCTAGTTGATCATCAAATATAATACAAATAAACGCTAATGGGAATAGTATTCCTGAAAAACTTTTCCTAAATACACTTTTTATCATAATTCCCAAAAGAAATACTGTTAATAATACACTAAATACATTTATATGAGCAAAGTAACCAAGTTTATTAACTATTAAGGCAACACTTCCTAATACAAGTAAAAGACCCCAGAAAATTCTTTCTTTTTTCATTTTATCTCCTCTTTTCTAATAACTTAAATTTTAGTGGTTTATAATAATGTCTTGAAACATACACTTGTTTATGTGTGCTTTGGAATTCAACGATACTTGACGATGTTAGGTTTCGTGTTATGGAGTAAATGTGATTTATATTTAATATAGTAGACTTTGATATTCTCATAAAATTATTTGGTAAAATCTCTTCTAGTTCATAAAGCTTGTACTTAACCTGATAAATATTGTCACCTGTATGAGCACTAATGCTGGCATCTTCAGTTTCAAAAAACAATATTTCTGCTAAAGATATATAGTACTCCACATTATCTTTATAAAAAGAAATTTGTGTTTTTCGTGATATTATTTCAGTTATAGCTTTTTGAATATTACTCACTTCTTCATTTAATTCACTGCACCTAACTATTACTTCGTCTTCTTCAATTTTTTCATCAACTTCAATTCGTATTCTCATATCTTCACTCTCCACATTATCAATTATAGTCATTAGATTTTCTTTGTAAACTAAATTAGAGTAAGTGGTTAATTTATATTTGTAAGAGGTAAGTTTTTAATTATTAGTTACAAACATTTTATAATTTCAAATAAAATTTTGCCAAAATGAAAAAACAAAGATGATTATCACCATCTTTGTTTTTTCTTCTATAGCATATTCAAATTATAAAAAATAATTGTAAATTTTACTCCTTTGTTCGTATTCTCACAGTAAATATTGCCTTTATGTTTTTCTATAATAGATTTTACAATAGATAAGCCTATTCCACTTTTACCTTTATCTCCTTTATAAAATCGTTGAAAAATATAAGGCATATCTTTATCATTTATATTCTCTCCATCATTTTCTATAGTAATAACTATATCTTTATTTATTAATTTACAAGTAATATACATTTTAGATTTTGCATATCTTAGTCCATTTTCTATTATATTTAAGAATGCTCTACGCAAACTTTTTTCATCACATATATACATAACTGGTTTTTTATCAAAATCACAAATTAATTCTATGCTGATATTTACAGCTGTAGCTTGTTTACTTTCAATACAACTTGATAAAATTTCTCTCAAATCTAAATTTGATAAATGAAGTTCTTCAGATATACTTCCCATTCTTGAAATATATAATAACTCTTCTATCATATCTTTCAATTTATCTCCCTCTTCTAAAATTATATTGCATGCCTTTTCTTTTTCCATAACATTATATTTTATAGCCTCTGCATACCCCATCATAGACATTAGGGGTGTTCTAAGCTCATGAGAAATATTTTGAAAGAAAATTTTCTGTTCTTTGTCATATTTATCTAGGTATTCAGCGCTTTTATTCATAACTTTTAGCAATTCATCCAGTTCTTTATCTTCAAATTCCATATTTGACCTAGTAAAATCACCATCTCCTATTTGCTTTGCAAATTTACTTACTTTTTTTATAGGTTTTGATATTTTTTCCGATAAAAACAATGTAGTAAAAATAGTTAAAATTCCTGCAACACACATTACTATAAATAATAGCGTATTTATGCTTTGTGCTAATTCTAATTGCTCATTTATATCTACAAAAAGTAATATGTAACATGGCTTATTATTATATGTTTTATCTAGTTTTAATATTGAATAATAGCAACTTTTTTTGTATGTTGATACTTTTTCAGATGATATTTCTTTTAATGTTTTCATATTTTTTTTCACTGCATCTGCTATATCTTCCAGATATGAAATATCATATACATAATATTCTTCCTCTGTTGGAAAAAGTAGTTCATTATCTTCATTTATAATCATAGCTTGAACCTTAGATTTATCCTCTACCTGCTTAATCAAATGTTTCATATCTTTTTCAAAAACTTGTTTATTTTTTACTGTATAGTTTGATATATTCTCCCTAACTTCTATCTTTATTAAATTTGGAATATCCTCTAGATTAGGTTTACGTTCATATAATTCTTCATAATCATAATTTTCAACAATACTCATACCAGCTTTCAATTCTTTGTTTGCATTTTTATCAATATGGCTATTAACTAAAATATTAAAAGCTAAAAATACTCCTAATAATATAATTATTACAAGGGTTAGTGTACTCCTTAAGATTCTTCTTTTAATACTTTTTTTATTTTTCATCTTTTTTCCTCAATCTAAAACCATATCCCCATACAGTTTCAATTATTAAATTAGTATTTATAATTTTCTTTCTTAATCTTTTTACAGTATCATCTGCAACCCTTGTTTCAACCTCTGCATTAAATCCCCAAACTTCATTGAGAATTTCATCCCTAGACATGGCTCTTTCTTTATTTTCAAATAAATAAGTAATTAAATTATATTCGTTTGGAGTAAGATCAATTATCTCATCTTTATTTTTAACAATTTTATTACTAGTATTAATATTTATATCTGCGAAACTTAAAATTTTATGTTGGATTTTACTATTTTCAAAATCAATTCTTCTAAATATTGCCTTCACCTTTATAACTAGAGACATAGGACTAAAAGGTTTTGTAAAATAATCGTCACTACCTAAAGTCAATCCTGTAATATAATCCACATCACTATCTCTAGCAGTTAACATTAGAATAGGAACTGTACTATATTCTCTTATTTTAGTACAAATTTCGAAACCGTCAGATCCAGGCATCATCACATCTAAAATGACTAAATCACACTCTTTATTTTTAAATTCCTCAAATAACAAATCACCATTCTCAAAATCATAAACTTCATATCCTTCATTCTTTAGGAATAGTTTGACTAGGGATCTTATATTTTCTTCGTCATCAGCTATGTATATTAATTTTGACATAAATTATCTCCTTATAATTATCTATTTGTAACAAATTATAACACAGCATTTACAATTAATTTTGCCACAAATTTGCCACATTTATAACTCAGTTTTACGATGATTATTCAATTATGTTTATTTTATAATATAATTACAAATTTGAAATAAAAAAGGAGATATTAATATGAAAAAAATTAAAAATATAAGATTTACAATCCAAATGCTCCTGTTAGTTACGGTTATTATTGCTTCTTTAAATCACTATCTAAGTACTATTGGAAATGACATTCCTTGGATTTCAGAATCAATTTTCCACTACATATGTCCAGTATGTGGTGTCACAAGCATTTATCAATTTTTTGCATCTTCTACTCTATGGGTGATAAAACTTAAAAGTACTTTAGCAATAGTCATTGGACTAGCTATTATGACTACTATAGTTTTCGGTCCTATAATTTGTGGCTTTATTTGTCCATTTGGAGCTTTGCAGGATTTAGTAGCTAAACTTGGTAAAAAAACAAATAAGAAAAAATATAATAAATTTATTTCTAAAAAATTAGATAAAAATTTAAAATATCTAAGATATATAACTTTAGTTGCTACAGTTTATTTAACTGCAACTTCTAGTGTTGTTCTATTAGAATCAATCAATCCTTATCATGCTTTTCTAGGAATTTTCAAACTAAATGTGAGTATTGCTGGATTAATAATCTTATTTATTATTATAATAACATCTTTATTTGTTCAAAGGCCTTGGTGTAAGTATCTATGTCCTTACGGCGCCTTTTTAGGATTATTTAATAAAATTAAAGTATTTAGAATAGTAAGAAAAAACTCAACTTGTGTATCTTGTAAGAAATGTAGTAATACATGCCCTATGAGCATAGATGTTCATGAAAAAGATGAAATTAGAGATTTAAGCTGTATATCTTGTTTAGAATGTGTGGATGATAAAGTTTGTCCTAAATCAAATACAATTACTTATTCATCTAATGATTTGGAAATTAAAGAAATAAATTTTAATAATATGGAGGAAAAAGTAAATGAAAAATAGTAAAAATAAAGTTGTTGCAGCCTTAGTTTGTGGAATAATAATGGGGTCAATTGGTACTAGTTTTATAGGTAATTTCCAAACAGAAAACCAAAGTATAGCTAGCGCTCAAGATCAACAAAGTTCAAATAATTCAAATGAATATTATAATGATGCTGAAAATTATAGTCCTGATAATGGTGGAAAGCGTGGTGGTCATCACCAATACGATGACTCTCAAGATACTACACCTACTATAGATACTACAAATACAAACTATAAGGACGGCACTTATACTGGCACTGCTTCAGGATATGCACCTAATTTAGCTGTTGAAGTAACTATTGCCAGCGGCAAAATTACCAGTGTAGAGATAGTTAGTCACAACGAATCCCCAGGATTTTATGAAAAAGCCTTTGAAACTGTACCTCAAGAAATAGTTAGTTCCCAAAGTACAGATGTAGACACAGTGTCTGGCGCGACTTTTAGTTCAAAGGGGATAATTAACGCAGTTGAAGATGCTCTACAAGATGCTGTTTCTGATTCAAGTTCATCTTCATCAATCTAAAGACTAAGGGAGGTTATTATGGATGATTTTATTACATCAGAAGAATTTCTTTTTTAATACAAAAGTCTTTCAAAAAATATCAACGGAGAATGTGGATGCTGAATTAATTTTAAGAAAATCTACTGAAATCATGAAAAATCTAGAAATACTTTTAAGTTTTTACAATGATAATAGCGATGTATCTAGAATAAATAAAAATGCAGGAAAAGACTTTGTCAAAGTATCAGAAGATACTTTTGAAATTGTAAAAAAATCCATATACTATTCTAAATTAACTAATGGATTATTTGATATAACTATTGCACCTTTAGTGAAAATGTGGGGTGTATGTAGCCATAATCCTAAGGTTATTTCTCAGGAGAATATTGATAAAATTCTTCCTATAGTTGATTACAATGATATTTTATTAGATGAAAACAAGTTAAAGATAATGCTTAATAAAAAAATCAACAAATTGACTTAGGAGGTATTGCTAAAGGTTATATTGCCGATTTAATAATAGATTTTTATAAAAAAAATCATGTTAAAAGTGCAATTATAAATCTAGGTGGAAATATTAAAGTCTTAGGTAGAAAAAACATTACAGATTTGTGGAAAGTAGGCATTTATAAACCTATAAAACATAGTATGGATATAATTTGTTCATTGGATATTGAAAGTTTGTCTATTGTTACATCAGGCATATATGAGAGAGCTTTTATAAACAATAATACATTATATCATCATATTTTAAACCCTTACACTGGATATCCTGCAAAAACAGATATTGCTAGCATAACTATCGTTAATAAAAGTTCTTTACTATGTGATGGAATAGCTACTCCCCTTCTAATTATGGGCTCATTTAAAGCTTCTCAGTTTATGAAAAATCATAATGTTGAAGGAATTCTGATAACTACTAATAATAAAATAATTATTAGTAAGGGTTTATTAAATAAGTTTAAATTACATGATAATTGCGAAGTTTTAAGCTTTTAAATTTATAAATTTAAAAACTGTATTACACTTTATTAAAAGTGTAATACAGCTTTTTAAATTATTATTTTTATGTTAATTAAGCTTGCTTCCCAAAGTATCTTTCTAATAATCCTAAGAATGCTTTACCATGTCTAGCTTCATCTTTACACATTTCATGAACTGTATCATGTATAGCATCTAACCCTAGTTCTTTAGCTCTCTTAGCTAATTTTAATTTTCCATCAGTTGCTCCGTATTCAGCGTCAACTCTAACTCTTAAGTTCTCTTTAGTATCAGCAACTACTACTTCACCTAATAATTCAGCGAATTTAGAAGCATGCTCTGCTTCTTCGAAGGCTATTCTTTTGTAAGCTTCTGCAACTTCTGGATATCCCTCTCTATCAGCTTGTCTTGACATAGCTAAGTACATTCCTACTTCTGTACATTCTCCAACAAAGTTAGCTCTTAATCCTTCAACTACTTCTTCATCAACTCCTTGAGCTACACCTATTCTGTGTTCGTCAGCCCAATTCATTTCCCCTTTCATTTCTTCGAACTTTTCAGCTCCTACTTTACATACTGGACATACTTCTGGAGCTGATTCTCCTTCATATATATAACCACATACTGTACAAACAAATTTTTTCATTTTAATATTCCTCCCTAATTTTTTATATAACCTAAATATTATATACTGTTTAAGTTTAATTTTTAATTATGCTATATTAATACCACGCATCCTTCTCCTTAAACAGTTTTTTAAAATTTTTTTATTATTTTTTATCCTTCTATAATTTTAACATAAAATTTTCTATTTTGTGGGACATCAAACTGACAAAAATACACATTTTACAAATACCCTAATATAATATCTCCCATATTTTTTCAAATCCATAAATTAAATCTCTTACCACATCCTACTAGTCTAATAAAATTTATTATTTATCTTGTGTTTAATACTTGATAATTTATATAATAATACATATATAAACTATATTTTTAAAGGAGATTATAATGTATTTATCAAAATTTACAGACTATAGCTTTCGAATACTAATGTATTTAGGCAATCATCCAGATAATCTTTCTACTGTTGATGAACTATCTTCCATTTTAGGTTTATCAACTCATCATACAAAGAAAATCGTATATAAATTATCTAAAAATAATTATATATCATCATCAAAAGGAAGAAATGGTGGTATAAAATTATGGATGGATCCTAAAGATATAAATTTAGGTAAACTTCTTGAAATAACTGAGGATAACTTAAATATTCTTGAATGTTTTTCTCTTGAGAATAATACTTGCTCTATAAATGATTCTTGCAAATTAAAACCCATTATAAATGACGCTCTTAATTCATTTAAACTTACTTTAAGTGAATATACTCTAGAGGATATACTTTAAAGGAATGGATTACCTATTGGCTATCCATCCCTTTTCTACGTGAAATGCTTACATATAATTTCTATTGTTTATAATTTACATTTCTTTATCATATTTAAATCTGTAATATATCCCATAGAATACTACAAATAAATAAGCAAATACTAGCAATAGTAGAACCACCATATCCACTCCCATAAGCCCAAAAGACATTATTAATGCTCCAAATACATAAATCATCATTTCATAGGCCTTGGCTTTTGCAGCATTGCCAATTGCAATATTTCTCTCATCATTTTGTTCTATTTCCAATTGTTTTTTTATCTCAGGATTATTTTTCATAGCTCTTTCGCCTAATATATTACCCATTCCATGACCAAAAATCCCACATCCTAACCCCACACAAATATATGGTAGTGCTTTCATAATGCCTTGTGGATCTGATATGGATTTTATCAAGAATAAACCTGATCCAAGTAACAATATACCTATTATGGTCAAACTATAATCAACCCAATACTTTTTCATTATTTATACCTCCTTAAAAAATATAAAAATTATTTTCACTCTTCATAAATAAATATCTCTTCAATTTGCATATTAAAATATCGCGCAATTTTAAAAGCAAGAATAATAGAAGGATTATATCTTCCTTTTTCCAAAGAACTAATAGTTTGTCTAGAAACCTCCAGTACTGCAGCTAGCTCTTCTTGTGTTATTTCTCTTTCTTTTCTAATTTCTTCTAATCTATTGTTCATAAATAGTGCACTCCTTATTAGTTTATGTAAAGCATGCTTTACATACTTAAATAGTAACAGATTATAATTTCATGTCAAGCTTACTTTACATTTTTTATAATTATTCCTATAAAAAATGTAGCTCCTAAGATCATACTTAGTAACTACATTTTTATTCCTTATGACATTGGTTGTTGATTATTCATAGAGTATCCATCACTTCTAATATCACTCATATCTATAATTTCTTCTTTTACTTCAACTTTACTTAATTTTTTCACAGCTCCATAAGGTTTAAGTACAGAAAGCTTATCTCCTCTTCCAGATATAACCCATAAAATATTATAACCTCTTGGCACTACTTTAAGTCTTTCTTCACCTTTTCCATCAGTAAAGTATACTAATAAGTTTAACCTTTTATTATTTGCATATTGAAAAACTGGTGAAAATTCTGTTCCTCCACCTGTTGCAATTCTATCTTTCACATCTTTCACTGATTTCACTTTATATGTTCTTCTAATTTCCTTGTCACATTCTATTATGGTAATTTCTTGATTGTAATTTTTGACAATGCTAAGAACTTCTTTAATTGCTTGTTTAAATTCTTCATCACTTATACTTCCACTTATATCAATAGCTACAGCAATTTCTGCCTTATGACCTCTAAGTTCTCCTCTAAGGTCCAGTCTATTGGGTTGTCTTCTATTTCTTCTTGTTATAGTCTTCTTTTTATTAGCTTCCACAGCTCCCATTAGTTTTTTTAAGTACAAGTTCCAAGGAAGTTCTCCCTTGCTACTTTTCAAAGATTTTATCATTCCTTCCAAGTAATTGGGAATACTTCCTTTTTGTGAATTATCAACTATTTTTTCTGTAAATTCTTTCAAAGTTTTTTCGTCTATTTCATCAGATTCATCCCAAGAATCATGAGTTTTTTCTATATCAAATTCTACAGACACATTTTCATTGCTATCTATTTCTTCACCTTCATCATCTTCTTCCTGCAAATCAAGTTCTGTTTGGATTTTTTCCAAATAATACTCAAAGGTTTTATAAGGTTCCAGCTTTAAGTTATATTTCACATTTATATACTCTAATGTAATTGCGTAGGGTGGTAAGTAATCCAAATATTGATTTACAACTACATCCATTGCCATATTAATTGCTAAAGTAGTGTATTTATCTTTTAAATCTGTACCTCTCATTAAATGTTGAGATACTATATGAAGAATTTCATGCTTTATAGTAGTCTCCATTTGTTTTATGTTAAGCTCCAAGAAAATAATTGGATTAAAGTAAATTACATATTTTGCACCTTTAAAGCTAACAGAAGTTGAACTGGTCATATCAAATCTTATAACTTTTTCCATTTGAAATAAAAAGTAACCATAAAAATTATCTTTATCTTCCATTAAACTTAAACTTACCTTGTTAACAAGATCAAAAAATTCTCTATTATATTCTTCTTCCACTGTTACTTCATATTTTTCACCTTTACGATAGGCTTTTAACATTTCACCTGCATTAACTACTTTCATAGCTTTTTCATAAAGGTATTTTCTTTCTTTTTCAAAATAAGTTTCCATAATTAGCTCCTTATTGAATTATAAGCTTGAAAATATATGTCCACAAAATTTTCATTTTCTATAGCTTTTTTATATACCTCATTATAACTAACTTTCATATCCTTCATAATTCCTACCATTAAATCTATTGGATATTGTCCTAAAAACTCCACAAATCTATTTACAAGGAATGTATCATTTTCATCTTCTCTTATTCTATTTTCCAGTGTTTTTAATATGTTCATAGCACTTATATAGAGTCTTGTGTGACTTTCATTTTTTATTCTTTCTATTACATTTCCATCTAAATTTTCTTTAGAAAAAACATCATCAAAGGATATCAATGGACTATAATTAGACTCCACAAAACTTACAAACTCTTGTGCAATAACTTTTCCCACATTACCTTTTATAACATTTACAAATACTGACCTTGGTATAGTGTCTTGTTGCTCCTTGTACATTTTATAAGTTTTAGATACTCTTTCATAACTTCTTGGAGTTGCTCTAACGTCCTCATCATTTATTTTGTGTAAATACTCTGGGAATGTGGAAATAAACTCTATAACCTTCGTTTCTAACCCTGCACCTATGGCCCATTTTATCCATCCATTATAATCAGACTCCATATTTAGCCAAACAAACCTATTTTCTTGTGCAGCGTCCATATCCACAACTTGATAATCAAAATCTGAACCATATTTGCTTGATGGGTTCATAGCCGCTAGTATTTTCACATTTCCAGGTAATTTATATCCGTTTATTTCTCTATTTAAAATTAAATTCATAAGTTCTTGCTGAACTGTATGCTCACAACGGTTTATTTCATCTATAAATAAAAGTACACTTCTTCCATTATTTATTTCTTCATCAATTTCTCTTAATTTGTTGTGAACAGCATAAATAGTAGTTTTCTTTTCTATTTTATTTCCGTTAACATCTCTACTTTCATAAGACTCAACTGTTGGAAGTCCTCCTATTTCACCTTCTTTAAGAAGGTTACCGTCAATAGTAACTAAAGCCCAGTTGTTATCCTTTGCAAGCTTTTTAGCTAAAGCTGTTTTTCCTATTCCACTTTCACCTACTACTAAAGGAACTTCTTCAGTAGATAATACTAACTCAACACTTTTTAATGTATCTATAAAATTCATGGTCTCTCTCCTACATTATCTTTAACTTTTCATCTACAGCTATTTTCTTTGATTTCTTACTTCCATATTTATAAATAAACAAAATTTTATCCATTGCAAAAGTCTCACTATTTCTGTCTATAGCAGTACAATTTAGAAAATCTCGTACATATTTTTCTTCCACATTTTCACTACTTAATACTTCCTTTAGTATTTCTTTTAACTCTTCTAAATTTATTTCTTTTTGTATATCCCTTGGTAAATGTTTAATCACCAAAACATTTACTTTTAAAAATTCAATAGCCTTATCTTTATTTATATCATGCATAAGTCTTACTGCTGACTCATTACTTTTCACAGCTAATAACTGAGTATTAAAGCTTGGTGACTTAATATATCGTAGTGCATCATAACTAATTTTTACCGATTCTTCTTGCACTTTTTCACTTGGATTTTGTATATATTTAATTGAATCATAATTTTTTCTTACTGCAAGTAGCTGTAATTCCTCACTAGGATTTTTTACATACTGAATCGCCCATCCTGACTTATCTATAGCTAATCTTATTACTTTGTCTGTTGGATTCTTTATATAGTCTAAAATACTCCATCCATCATTTACAGCCTTTATCATCATTTTCTCACTTGGCTCATCTATATATTGAATTGATCTAACATTACTTTCTAAAGCAAGTT
This sequence comes from Terrisporobacter vanillatitrophus, assembly GCF_051148895.1. Taxonomy (GTDB): domain Bacteria; phylum Bacillota; class Clostridia; order Peptostreptococcales; family Peptostreptococcaceae; genus Terrisporobacter; species Terrisporobacter vanillatitrophus. The sequence continues at coordinate 545,593 of NZ_CP154625.1, read as the reverse complement.
CTTTCATTTCGTCTGTTGGATTTTCTATATTTTTTAATAAAAGTCCGTTTCTTCCTAAGGCTAACAATTTCATTTTATCTGTTGGATTGTTTATAGTTGTTATAATAGAAGGATTTCTCTTTATCATCTCAATAAGTCTTGATTCTTCCATATGGTACCACCTTATATATTATTATTTTTGTGTTTATTTAAAGGCCTAATTACTTTTCATTATAATTTATATACTTTTAAAGTCAATTTAAACAGTATAATTATGTAATTTAATTGGAATATTTATGATTTAAATTTAGCTTTTTTATATTTTTATATTCAAAAAAGTAGCTACTAAGTTTTTATACCTAATAACTACTTCCTATAAACTTATATATATTATAAAGGTAAAATAACCTTAAAAGAGCTTCCCTCACCTAATTTACTTTTTACTTCTATCTTTCCATCATGTGACTGTACTATTGATTTAGTAATAGCAAGCCCAATGCCGGCCCCGCCTGTTTTTCTATTTCTAGACTTATCTGCACGATAAAATCTCTCGAAAATATAAGGTATTTCTTCCTGTGAAATCCCCACTCCCGTATCTATAATTTCACATACTAAATATTTAGATTCTCTATATAGTTTTATTGATATTTTATCTTCTTCATTAGTATACTTAATTGCATTTGATAATATATTTGTGATTACTTGGAATATACGATCTTGGTCAGCTTCAATAATAAATTTTTCACCAATTAATTCAAATTTAATTTTCTTTTCTTTCATTTTATATTCAAAATTATATGAAGCTCTTTTTAATAATTCAAACATATCAAATTGAACTTTTTGTAACTTATAGCATTCATTCTCCACTTTTGCCAGTTTTTCTAAATCTTTTACTAATGATGTAATTCTATTTACTTCCTCGTAACAGCTCTCTAGTCTCTCTTTACTTGGTTTCCATAATCCTGTCATCATGGCTTCTATATGAGTACTAACTGATGTCAATGGTGTTCGTAGTTCGTGAGCCATATCTTCTGTTAATTGCTTTCTTAAATTTTCTTGTTTTTCAATTGAATCCGCCATAAGATTAATAGAGTTTTGTAATTCATATAATTCTTTTATTTTAGTATCTTTATCAAACCTATATTCATATTCTCCATTAGCAATATGCTTAACGACTCCCATCATTTTTGATATAGGTTTACTAATATTTTTAGACAATATACTTCCAACTAAAATAGCAATGGCAAATGAAATAATTCCAATAGCTATAAATATATAATTAAGGGATTTTATAAAGTCTGAATCACTTTGGGATAAGAAAAATGGACCGTAATATTCAATCTCTACTAACCCTATATTGTTTCCCAGTTTTATTAATTCATACTTTTGGCTCATTACTTTACCATTTTCAATTCGAAAATTATTTTCCATAACTTTGCATATTTCATCCATTATGTCTTCACATAATTGCATATTAACAGCTTCAGCATCCCATAATAAATTACTATCTTTATTGTAAATTTTAATAATATATCCTTCATTCAATGCTGCCATTCCTATATTATTAATATTGGCTTCATTCCACCTATGTTTTTTTACATTATATTGTTTTTTTATTGAATCAACTATATCTTCAATCTTTTCAATTTGTTGTTTTTCTTTATATTTAGTAAATTCATTTTTTATAACTAAATTTGAAAGTATGCTAATTAGTAAAACAGTAAATATAACTATAAATGCTATGGATATAGACAATTTACTTCTGATGCTTTGTGTCAACTTTCTTACTCACCTCCAAATTTATAGCCTTTACCAAATACAGTGATTACATATCTAGGTGCCTTGGGATTATCTTCAATTTTCTGGCGAAGATTTTTTATATGTGTATCTATAATCCGATTGTAACCTTCAAAATCACTTCCAAGGGCTACGTAAACTAACTCTTCCCTGGTAAATACCTTATTGGGATACTTCATCAGAGCTAATAGTATTTTCCATTCCGACTGAGTAAGACTAAGCAATTCATTTTTCTTTTTTATAATATTTGATTCAACATTTATATATAAATCTCCATTTTGAAATGAATTGTATTTATATAAAGGTTTTAACTCATCTGAGCTTCTTCTCAATATGACCTTAATTCTTGCAACTAATTCCATTAAGCTAAAGGGTTTTGTTATATAATCATCCGCTCCAATATCTAGTCCATGTAAAAGATTTTCTTCATTTGATTTTGCAGTTAGCATTATAATTGGAACTCTAGACTTTTCTCGCATTCTCATGCAGACTTCTTCTCCAGAAATATCCGGTAACATAAGATCCAATATAATCAATGAAATCTCTTTATCTTTAAATATGTCTAAAGCTTGTTTTCCACTTTCTGCTTGATAAACTTCATATCCTTGACCTTCCATTAAAGAAGTTATGACTTCTAGAATTTTTATTTCATCTTCTACAATTAATATTTTTTCTTTTTGCATTTTAGTAACTCCTTAGTATCTACTTAATGGCAGCTTGGTTGACCTCCTGTATATAAATAATCTGTATCAGAAATCTTATATGTTTTTACCTCATTCTTGATTTCATCCATATTTATATTTTCAATATCTTTGACCACTTTTACATATCCAAAGTAATTATAATTTTCCTCTGCAAATCTAAAGTCCTCGCTTGGAGTTAAATAAATTTCATTATCCTCCTCACTCATATCAATTACTTGATTATAAATAGGAAATGCTAAAGATATACTTTTATTTTCACCATTCCTTATATTCCACTTAGTTTCTAGCCCCTCTTGAAGTACAACTATTGCTGGTGTAAATCTATTATCTTCAATATTTATATTAACTATCTGTTTGTCTCCTGATACTTTAGCTACTTCTATTTCATCAGTAGGTATTTTATAATTTGAATTTACTTTATTAAGTGTATCTAATCCATTTTGTGAACTATCTGAAACCTGAAGCTCTTCCCCAGGATTGACTACATATATCTCACTTCTTATCATACCCATCCAACATGAATAAGAATATGTTCCTGTTTTAGTTGGAGTAAATTCTATTATATTATCTCCTATTTGTAAACTTTTTTCTATCCCAAATTCTCTTGCAATCATTTTACTATTACATCCGTTTAAATCACCATTTGATGTTTTAATATTCCACTTTACAGGTTTTCCTACTTCAACAATAATAGATTCATATCTTCCACCCTTTAACCCTGTATTTACTACTTGAGTATCACCTTGAATTTCAGCTCTTGCTCCTGATATATTTTGTGAGCTTTGAGAAAAATTAATTCCTGATAGAGCTAAGGCATTATTAAACATGGAAAATCCAAGAAGAATAACTAATATTGCTCCAAATTTCATAATCCTATGTGATGATTTTTTACTCATATATGAACTTAATGCTCCAATTCCAAACATTAATGGAACTGTTCCTAAACTGAATAAAAACATAGAAAGAGCACCTTTCGTCACACTCCCTGTAGAAAGGGCATAAATTTGCATTGCTTGTAGTGGGCCACATGGCATTAATCCATTTAGCAATCCTACGAAAAAGGGACTATTATTATTGCCAGAGTTAAGTTTTTCACCAAATATTTTCGGCATTCTAGGATTTAGTTTTCTAAGCCAAGGAAAAATATTCAACATATTTAATCCCATTATAACCATAAATATGGCCGCAATTAATTGAATTAAACCTTGAATTTCCCCTGAAAAACTTATTACTGAGCCAATTCCTCCCACTATACCACCAAAAATAGTATAGGAAATAACACGACCTAAATTATATAAAAAAGCTGGTTTTATTGTTGATGACTTTTCTTTACTACCAGCTACGTTATGATTTAAACATTGTGATAAATTAATACCTCCACACATTGAAACACAATGAAATGATGTAAATAAACCTATTATAAATAACATGCCATAGCTTGTATTTTCATTTGGCGTTGGAAAAGCATTAAAAATATTTAAAATCCCAAATCTTTTTAGAAATAAAAATATTCCTATAATTATTAATATTAATTGAAAAGTGTCACCTTGTCTTTTATCTATAGTTTGACTTTTTTCTGTATTAATCTTTTCTTTATTATTAATAGAAATTTCATCTACTTCTTCATTATTAGAGTCAATAACTTTGTATCCCTCTTCATGAATAATTTTAGTCAAATCACTTATAGATATTTTATTTTCATCATAATCTATCTTTACCAAATTTTTAATATAAGATGCTTCCACATTGATAACACCATCATTATCTAAAAGTATGTTTTCAATAAGATTTTCACAGCTAACACATACCATTCCATCTATTTTAAGTATAACTTTTTTTATATCAGCTCTCAAAATATACTCCCCCTTATCATTAAGTTATTATTTAATATAATAAAAAGTTGTGAAGATTTTATGGAGATAATAAAAATCAGTTCTGTTCATTTACAGGCTGTTATTTTTTATAATAATCAACTATTTTTATTTATATTTATCTTTGTGAATTTAACATATTTATACCAAAATTCATAATCTAAAGTAAATCTAAAATGAAGAGGTTAAAATTATGAATAATATATTTGGTTATAAGGTTTCTCATTCTCAATATCCCCAGATGAAAATTATTGAAACACCCAGATTTATACTTAGACCAGCGACTTTACAAGATGTTCATGATATTTATGAGTATCTTAGCCAAGAAAAAGTAGTAAAATATTTACCTTTCAAGGCACATAAAACAATTAATGATACTAAAAGATTCATTAAATTATTTTTCATTAATAATTATAGACAAGGTAAGGTAGGTAATTATGTTATCTATCATAAGAATGATAAAAAAGTAATTGGAAATGCAGGTATCAATAATATACGACCTAAATCTAAAGAAGGTGAAATAGCAATTTGTATAAATCCTAAATATTGGGGTAATGATTATGCTACAGAGTTGACAGTAATAACTCTTATTACTGGCTTTGAACTTTTGGATTTAGATAAATTAGTAGCACTAACATATTCAGAAAATAGATATACTCCTAAATCTTTAAATAGCCTAGGATTCAAATATATAAAAACATATAAGCCTAAAAAAAATCTTCAAGTATCTCATAGATTTGAACTAACAAAATCAGATTATTCTCAATTAAAGAAAGAATACTTGCCTAAATTAGTAAAAGGATTTTATTAATACTATTAAGAACGTATTTATTATAGCAAACCATATTATAATAGTATTAAAGGGGGAATAAGTAGCATGTTAACTTATTATATAAATTTAATATTATTTTTCATATCATTATTTACACTAGTTTACTTCATATACAAACCAAAGAATAACCATGCATTCATTTTTAAAACTATTACTAGTCTTTTATTTATATCTACGGGAATAATCTCTCATATGAGATCACCAGAAGATAATTATTATTTTTTACTAATAATAATAGGTTTGATTTGTTCTTTATTTGGAGATATATTCCTTGCACTTAAAATAAATCATAAAGACGGTTCCTTAAGTAAGTACTTTGTCTATGGAGTTGTTAGTTTTTCACTAACTCATATAATGTATGTTTTGGCTTTTGTTCACTTAGGTTCCTTTAATATTATGGACTTACTAGTAGCTTTGATTTCAGCCTTTGTTGCTATTTCAGTATTAAAATCCAATGAAAATATAGACTTTAAAAATATGTTACTACCCGCAAGCATTTACTCTTTTATTATTTGTTTGATGACTTTTGAATCTATAAAGCTAGTATTTTTATTAAAATTTGATATGGGAACATGTTTACTTTTAGTTGGTGCCTTATTATTCATATTCTCAGATATAGTTCTATCTTTTATATTATTTAATAAACACCATAAAAAGTTTTTGTCTGCAGTAAACTTAATTACTTATTACACTGGTCAATTTATCATTGCTTCAACTTTGTTGTTTTTTTAATATTTTGGAACATAATAAGGGACATATCTTTCTTGATATGCCCCTCCCATATTGTAACTTGCATTATTATCTTAAATATTATTAGTCCATCAAATTATATTCCTCATATAGAGGATATTTTTCTGTAAGCTCAATAACTAGATCTCTAGCCTTATCTTCTAAATCATAAGTTAAACATAAGTCTATAGCCTCTGCAATAACTACCATGTCCTCCTCTTTCATTCCTCTTGTTGTAACTGCTGCGCTACCTACTCTTATTCCACTAGTTACATTCGCTCCATTTGGGTCAAAAGGAATTGCATTTTTATTTGTAGTAATGTAAGCTTCATCTAGTCTCTTTTCAGCTTCTTTTCCTGTTACGTTTTTATTAGTCAAATCAAGTAATATTAAATGATTATCTGTACCTCCAGTTAATAATTTAAAATCTCTTTTCATAAGCTCTTCGGCTAATTTTTTGCAATTTTTAACTACTTGATTTTGATATTCTTTAAACTCATCACTTAAAGCTTCTTTAAAGCAAACAGCCTTGGAGGCAATTATATGCTCTAATGGTCCTCCTTGAGTTCCTGGGAATATGGCCTTGTCTATGGCTTTTGCATATTTTTCTTTGCAAAGAATTATTCCTCCTCGAGGTCCTCTTAAAGTTTTATGAGTTGTACTTGTTACAAAGTCTGCCACTTCACAAGGATTTTCATGAAGTCCTGCAGCTACTAAACCTGCAATATGGGCCATATCAACCATTAACAATGCTCCCACTTCATCAGCTATTTCTCTAAATTTCTTAAAATCAATTGCTCTAGGATAAGCACTTGCTCCTGCTACTATTAACTTAGGTTTTACTTCATGAGCAATTTTTCTCACATTATCATAATCAATAAATCCATCTTTAGTTACTCCATATTCATGGAATTCAAAATATTGTCCAGATATATTTGCTGGAGAACCATGAGTTAAATGCCCTCCTTGAGATAAATTCATTCCCATTACTTTATCTCCTGGCTTTAATATGGCAAAGTAAACTGCTATATTTGCATTTGCTCCAGAATGAGGTTGTACATTTGCATGTTCTGCACCAAAGATTTTCTTCAATCTTTCTATTGCCAAAGTCTCCACTTCGTCAATATGTACACATCCTCCATAATATCTGTTACCGGAGTATCCCTCTGCATATTTGTTAGTCAAATGACTCCCCATAGTTTCCATAACTGCCATAGATACTATATTTTCTGATGCTATCAACTCTATATTCCTTTGTTGTCTAAGTAGTTCTCTTTTCATACTATTATAAATTTCCATGTCAGCTTGTTTTAAATTTTCAAACATACTATTCATCCTTTCATTTATAACCTACTGTTGAAAAATTATAAATCTGTAAGTTCCCCTACTATATATATAGCATTTTTTTAACATAATATAATATATAAATTTTCTAAGTTATAAAAATACTTCATCCATAGTATTTAACCATTATTTAGCATATGTAGTTGATATCCAATTGCATGAATTTGCAAAAGTAACAACACTATGTTATAATCAGGTTGTTAGCAAACAACTCATTTTAATTTGTAAGTTGTTTGTATATCAGAACTTAATTAGGAGGATATATTATGAATATAAAAAATAAAAATAGTGTCTTTATAGTCTCTATAATATTCACTAGTTTGATAATTGGATTTGGTCTAATAGCTCCAAACTTATTTAAACAGATATCTAAAAATTTATATAATATAGTAGTTATTAATTTCAACTGGCTTTACTTGGTAGTAATGTTTTCACTAGTAATTTTTACAGTGTTCTTAATTTTTAGTAAGTATGGTGATATAAGACTGGGTAAAGACGATGATAGACCAGAATTCAATAATTTATCTTGGTTCTCCATGTTATTTGGAGCAGGAATGGGTATAGGTTTAGTATTTTTTAGTGCAGTTGAGCCTATGAAACATTTTATAAATCCCATTAATTCACAACCAGGAAGTACTGAATCAATAAATTTCGCAATGCAACAATCTTTCATGCATTGGGGTATAACACCTTGGGCAGCATATTCAATCATGGGACTTGCTCTTGCATATTTTCAATTTAGAAAGGGTGCACCAGGATTAATAAGTAGTATATTTCTACCTATCATAGGAGAAGATGGTGTAAAAGGACCTATAGGTAAATTTATTGATATTTTAGCAGTGTTTACGACAGTTACTGGTATAGCTACATCTTTAGGTATGGGTACTATGCAAATAGCTGGTGGATTAGAATATCTATTTAATATTAAAAATACCATTTTTATTCAAATACTTATAATCGCTGTAGCTACTTTCTTATATATAAAAAGTTCTACAAGTGGTTTGGATAAAGGAATTAAATTATTATCAAATATTAACTTAATTTTATCTTTTCTATTTTTAGGTGGAGCGATACTAATTGGTTCTCAGTCTAATATGATGAGAAACTTTTTAAATGGAACTGGATTATATCTAGAAACATTTGTATCTCAAAGTTTATTTATAGATAAAAATGGAACGTGGATAGCTAACTGGAGAGTCTTTTATTGGGCGCTATGGATAGCATGGATTCCTTTTGTTGGCATATTTATAGCAAGAATATCAAAAGGTAGAACAATAAGAGAGTTTATAATTGGTGTAACAATAGTACCAGCATTAGCATGTATGATTTGGTTTGCAGTATTTGGAACATTGGGTATGGATTTAGGTGTGGATTTTGCTAGAGATGCAGTTACAGTCACTGAAACATCATTATTTAAAGTATTGGCAAATTATAATATGGGAGGAGTATTATCTGTAATAGCTATGATACTTTTATGTACCTTCTTTATTTCATCTGCCGATTCTGCTACCTATGTATTAGGAATGTTTACATCTAATGGTGATTTAAACCCTAGTAACAAAAACAAAATTGCATGGGGTATAATTCAAGCCTTATTAGCAATAACTTTAATTATATCAGGTGGATTAGAAACATTACAAATGGTATCTATAGTATCCGCATTTCCTTTTGCAATTGTGATGCTTATTAGTATTGTATCTATAAAAAAAGCCTTAAGCGCAGAGTTTAGTAATAAAAAATTTGTTAATAATAAGAAAACTTCAAAAGCTGCTCTAGATACAAAAGAAATATATTTGAATAATTTAAAATCAGATAATAATAAGTTTAAAGAAATATGCTAATAAAATTGCCTATTTTGCATGTTCCTTAACTTTAATTATATTATTGTAAAAAGTAGTTGATAAGCTAAATAATGTAGTTCACCCCAATCATTAGATTTTTGGTCCAACAATTGGGGTGCACTACACAGTACATAACTAGCAACTACTTTTTTTATTTTATTAAAAACATTGTCCTTTTCTTCTATATAAAACATATTAATAGACTTCCAACTGTTATTAACACAAGTATAATTGTAATCACTTTTCCTAAAGTATGAGCTAAATTTATGTTCCACCCCATACCTAGCCTTTTTTCTACCATAAGATTTGGATCTTCTTTGTTGTAATAAATAAAACCATAAATCCACTTTTCATCATCATTTTCAACAGTATATATATTTCTGCCCTTAGGTTTTATATTACTTAACATAATATAAAAATAAATTACAGGCACTACTATAAAAATTGGTACTATACATGAGCCTAAAGTCAGCCACATTGGTATATTTTTTTCTTGTACCATAAATAGAGGTATTGTAGAAGTAATAGATTGAATACTAAGAGTTAAAGCTAGAAAAGAATATCCTATTCCATTTAAATATTTTAGAGCTTTTTTTCTATTTACCTCTAAATTTTTATCATCTAGATAAGTATTTCCACCTATACTTCCTATTCCTATTAAAGCAAATAATAGTACCATAAATATATCTATAAAACTAGTAAAGAACACATTTATTATATTTTTTTCAGAATATCCGTCTGGTTTTCCATATGCTCCCCAGTGTGTGATTATAGTGTCTGGCATATTTTTATAGCTTAACAAAACATATAAAAATGATGCCAATGATAATCCTATACATATTCCAAATAGTATTTTAAATTTCTTTATTAATTTTTTCTTTTCCTTTGCAAGAATTTCATCTTCTTTTATGATTACTCTTATAGGTACTTGCTTTTTATTTTCATTATTACATGATTGTACATTAGCTAAATAAGTATCTTTTATATATTTAACTTTTTTATATTCTATTGTTAAAATTAAAAAGAACAAAGTAAGATATATGGTAGTGCAAATTATAATATTAGCTCCTATATTTAAATCAAATATACTTTTTATCATTAAATAGATTATAATACTTAAAAGTAATGATATATTTAATTTCCTTTTAAAATCTTTATTTATCTTAATCTTTAAATCTTCCTCTATAATTATTTCGTTTATATATACTCCAAAAAAGTATTTTCTACTACTTAATGATTGTGTGCTTAAAGCTATTAGATGTGTAAATAAAATTATCAGTATAAATACTATATAGTTTAGAAAAAACATAAGCTCCCCCCTCAGTCTTTATGCCAACTATAATTTACATTTAAGTATTTTTATAAAAATCTAAAAATAAAAGGTCTTTTCAAATCCACAGCCTTTTTAGGACATAATTCATGACAGCAAAAACATCTTATACAATTGTCCAAATTTATATTAGGACCATTTTCCTTCATATCTATAACTTTAGGTGGGCAAACCCTGCTACATACCCCACACTTTACACATTCTTTATAATTTATTACTGGTTTTCCTGCCAGTTTTTTATTAATAAAAATCTCAATATTTCTAGGTACCTTACCTCTTAAAAAACTAATACTTCTATTCGAAGGTATTTTAAAATCCTTAATTACTTTATCTTCTAATTCTTCTCCTAATAAACAAATATCCGAAAAGTCTTTCTCTATTAAATTTCGTTCAACACACCTTTGTACTGTTGGAACCTTAAGTGGCTCTAAATTTATAAGTTTACAGGCAATAACATCTATGGCATAAGGACTAGGAGAAGCTAGTAATACACCTATTTTTCTAGGTACACCTGCTGTCGGACCTTCACCTTCCATACCTACTACACCGTCCATAATAGTAAGAGTTGGTGATACAAAATCACATATATCAACTAATGCCTCTGTAAAATCCTTAACTTCAGGCATTTTAAAATGATATTCAGCCTTTTTCACCCCAGGTATTACTCCAAATAAGTTTTTTACCCCTCCTGTAAAAGTTGCCATGGCATGAGTTTTTAATTTACAAATATTTATAACATGATCTACTTCGACTATAGGCTTTATTACTGTCATGTATTTTAGTATCTTTCCATGGGTATTTTCTACTTTTATTTCTGAAGTGTCATAATTTAATTGAATATTAAGTTCTTCACATACTTTTTCTATTCCACAAGCTTTGTATACACCTTTTAAAGATGATTTTGTGTAAGGTCCTCCTGGGCTATCACCAACTATTACCCTACACCCAAGCTCCAAAAGTTGTTCCGCCACAATTTTTAAAATCATAGGATGGGTAGTTGCCATTTCTTTTGGCAATTTTTTTGCAACAAGATTCAGCTTTATAAATACTGTACTATTTTTCTTTATATACTTTTCAATCCCACCTAAATCCTGTAACAATTTTTTAAATTGGGACTTTACTTCTTCATATTTATAACTATCACAACTTCTTAGTGATACTTCTTTCATGTTATATCTCCTTTTTATAATATTCTATTTTTAATTACTCAATTAATTATATCATTTCATAATAAGAGGTTGGAAATTAAAAAACTTCTGAGAAATAGAAGTTTCTTTATTTATCAGAAGTTTTTATAATATCTAATTTAATATGTTCTAATTTTTAAAAGTAGGACAACTTTTCATTATGCCTTCCCATAATGCATTTATATAAATTTTAAATGTATCATAATCATGCTTAAATAACTCATCTGGTAAAGAAATTTGTACAGATTTAGCTATAACCAAAATTCTATTAAAAAAATCATGATACTGATCATATTTAATCAATTCTAACAATTTTAATATTTCTAATTCGTGCAATTTAGCTTTTTCCCCAATATCATACCCTACATTACTCATCATCTTTATTTCTTTCATATGCACACCCACTTCCATAATTAAATACATTATATGTGATTTTTATAATACATACAATCTATTTTGAACGACATTTTCATGGTATTTTCAACACTATTTGATAACTGTTATATAATCCTTACAATTAGTAACTCCATACCACTCACATTCTTTACAAATATCATCAAATATGTCTTCTGTTATATTGCTATACACTAAGTCTTCTAATTCACTATAATTGTAAAATCCCTCTTTTAAATTAAAATGACTAGCTACTTTTAAATCAAGTAATTTGACTTTGTCTTGAGATGAACAAAGATTTTCATCCAATTTATTAGGGCATTTTTCACAAATACTGTCTGTATAAAAAACTAACTCTACTTCTTTCATTTCTTTTTTCAAATTATTTACTTGAAGAAATTTATTATAAGCTTTAATTTCCTTTATAATATTTTCCATTTTAATCTTAAATTCTTCGCTATATCCATTTCCAATGTAAGCTCTCATACAAAGTATGTGATGTGGTCTTATTGTTAACATAAGTTTACTTTTAAGTCTCCTTTCAAAATCCAAATTTATATATTCAAAACCTTGTATTTTCCATATATTCATAAGATTATTATAGTATGAAAACACTGCGTTTTATAGTATAATATTAATTAATCTTAGTTAGTTTTAATTTTAAATTTTCCCACTATATAGGAGGAAATTTATGAAAGAATTAGTAATAGGAAATTTAATTGCAAAAGTGCCTGTAATACAAGGTGGTATGGGCATAGGTGTTTCTAGATCATCTTTAGCATCTGCTGTTAGTAATGCTGGTGGAATTGGGATTATATCTGGTGTTAACGTTGGATATGATGAGGATGATTTTGAAAGTAACACTTTAGAAGCAAATTTAAGAGCTTTAAAAAAGCATCTTAAAATAGCTAAAGAAAAATCCAATAATGGTATAATTGGTGTCAATTTAATGGTAGCCATGAATTATTATGAAGAACATGTTAAAACAGCAATAGAATCAGGATGTGACTTAATAATCTCTGGAGCTGGACTACCTTTACATTTGCCTAAGTTAGTAAAAAATAGTAATACTAAAATAGCTCCTATTGTATCATCATCTAAGGCAGCTCAAGTTATCCTAAAAATGTGGGATAGAAAGGACAATACAACAGCCGATTTAATAATTGTAGAAGGTCCCAAAGCTGGTGGTCATTTAGGCTTTAGTAATGAGGAATTAGATGATATAAAATCAATTAATTATGACGATGAATTTATTAAAATTCTAGACATAACAAAGAAATACGAAGAAAAATACAATAAAAAAATACCAGTAATTGCTGCTGGTGGAATATCCTCTGGACTTGATGTGAAAAAATATTTAGATTTAGGTGCTAGTGGTGTTCAAGTAGGTACTAGATTTGTCGCTACTCATGAATGTGATGCTCATGATAACTTTAAACAAGCTTATATTAATGCCAAGGAAGAAGATATTCAAATAGTAAAAAGTCCTGTTGGACTTCCTGGAAGAGCAATAACAAATAAATTTATTGATAAGGTATCTTGTTCAAGACCTAAAATTACTAAGTGCTATAATTGTTTAGTTCCTTGTAATCCAAAGGACACACCTTATTGTATTTCAACTGCTTTGATAAACGCAGTAAAAGGTAATGTGGATGACGCTTTATTATTCTGTGGAGCAGATGCATACAAAATAAATGAATTAAAATCAGTGAAAGAAGTTATGGATGAATTAACTTGTGAGATATAATCTATAAATTAAGAAAACTGGCTAACTCCGTTGGAATTAGCCAGTTTTTATTTAACTTAAGTTATTATTTAATTATTGGAGTATAAATTAAAAATTAAATTAATAATTTTAAATAATAAAAATGAAGGATTTACTGATTATCTCGTATACCCTTCATTTTTATTGTTTTAATTTCCCATTTTCCTAAATTTATCATATCTGTTATTCAATAATTCATGAAAATTTGTATGAATTAAATCCTCTAAATCCTTCAATATATATTCTTTTATATTTTCAGCTGCTTGAAGTGGATTTTCCTGTGCTCCATTTTCAGGTTCCATAATAATATCATCTATTATTCCAAATTGCTTCAAGTCTTGTGAAGTTATTTTCATTGCTAAAGCTGCCTTTTTTGCCTTACTTACATCTTTCCATAGTATGGATGCAAATCCTTCTGGAGATAAAATAGAATAGATAGAGTTTTCCATCATATATACTTTATCACCTAAGGCAAGAGCTAATGCTCCACCACTGCCTCCTTCTCCTATAATTATAGATATTACAGGAGTTTTCAAACTACTCATTTCTAGTAAGTTTTGAGCTATAGCATGACCTTGCCCTCTTTCTTCCGCTCCTATACCACAAAATGCTCCAGGAGTATCTATAAAACAAATTACAGGTCTTTTAAACTTTTCTGCTTGTTTCATTAATCTTAAAGCTTTTTTATAACCTTCTGGATGAACCATTCCAAAATTTGCATCTATATTTTCTTTTGTTGTTTTTCCTTTGTTAATTCCAATAACTGTTACATTTATATTATTTATACTACCTATTCCACCAATTACAGCCCTATCATCCCTAAAAGATCTATCACCGTGAAGTTCAATAAATTCATCAAATATGTTTTCTATATAAAACTTAGCATTTGGTCTATCTTTATGTCTTGCAAGATTAACCTTATCCCATATTATATTTTCATTATTCTGCATTTTCTCTCACCCCATGTAATCTTAAAACTTTATATAAATAGCTTCTTAAATCTCTTCTTTTAACAATAGAATCTATAAATCCTTTTTCCAAAGCAAACTCTGCACTTTGAAAATCTTCTGGTAGTTTTTCATTTATTGTATTTTCTATTACTCTTCTTCCTGCAAATCCAATTACTGCATTTGGCTCACTTATGATTATGTCGCCTTCCATAGCAAAGCTGGCTGTAACTCCTCCTGTTGTAGGATGAGTTATCACACTAATATATAAAAGTCCTGCCTCATTATGTCTTGATATTGCTAGAGAAGTTTTGGCCATTTGCATAAGTGAAAATATACCTTCTTGCATTCTAGCTCCACCTGATGCTGTAAAAATAATAAGTGGAAGTTTATTTTCCGTTGCATATTCCACAATGCGTGTTATTTTTTCACCTACAGCGCATCCCATACTTCCCATCATAAAGTTGCTATCCATAATTGCAGTTGCTATCTTAAGAGAATTGATTTCTCCTGTTCCAGTTAGGACAGCTTCCTTTAAACCAGATTTGGCTTGATTTAATTCTAATTTATCTTCATATCCTTCAAAATTCAAAGGATTTCTAGTTTCTACATCCTTAAATAGCTCTATAAAACTATTTTTATCAAATATCTGGTCTATTCTATTCTTGGCTGAAATACTAAAATGATGTCCACATCCTATACATACCTTATAATTTTTATCTAAATCTTCTTTATAAAGTATGTTTTTACATTTAGGACAATTAATCCATTTACCATTAGGTATATTGGGAAGATGTGAATTATCATCTAGATTTCTAGTACTTACTGTCACATATTCTCTTTTTCTAAATAAATTTTTAAGCATTCTTATTCACCAACTTATTCTCTATAAAAGAAGTATTATAATCTCCCTTTATAAAATCTTCATGTTCCAGTATTTCATATTGAAAATCTATATTTGTTGTAACTCCACCTATGGCAAATTCATCCAAGGCTCTTTTCATTTTACTTATGGCGTTTTGTCTATTATCTCCATAAGTAATCAATTTTCCTATCATAGAATCATAGTATGGTGGGATTTCATATCCACAATAAATGGCACTATCAACCCTAACACCTAAGCCTGATGGAGTATATAATTCTGTTATTACTCCTGGACATGGTCTAAAGTTATTTTTTGGATCTTCTGCATTTATTCTACACTCTATGGCATGACCAGATATTTTTATATCATCTTGTTCCATTTCTAACTCCATACCTGAAGCTATTTTTAATTGTTCTTTTACTATATCTATATTAGTAACCATTTCTGTAACTGGATGTTCCACTTGGATCCTTGTGTTCATTTCCATAAAGTAAAACTCTCCACTATTATCCACTAAAAATTCTATAGTCCCTGCATTTTTATAATTAACCGCCTCTGCTGCTTTAACTGCAACTTTTCCCATTGTATCTCTTAAATTATCATCTAAAAATACAGATGGAGCTTCTTCTAAAACCTTTTGGTTATTTCTTTGCAATGAACATTCTCTTTCACCTAAATGAATTACCTTGTTATATTCATCAGCTAATATTTGAAATTCAATATGTCTTGGATTTTCTATAAATTTTTCAATATAAACCTTATCTTCACCAAAACAAGCTTTTGACTCTAATTTTGCAGCTTCAAAATTATGTTTGAATTCCTTAATGTCTCTTACTATTCTTATTCCCTTGCCTCCACCACCGGCAGCGGCTTTTATCATCAGTGGAAATCCTATATTTTTAGCTATATCCAGAGCATGATCATAGGAAAGTATTTCACCTTCATATCCTGGTACAACAGGAACCTGTGCTTTTTTCATTATTTCTCTAGCTCTTGCTTTATCACCCATTAGCTCAATAGTTTCATAATCTGGACCAATAAATTTTATATTGCACTCTTTGCACATTTTTGCAAATTTAGGATTTTCTGATAAAAATCCAAAACCGGGATGTATACCTTCACACCCGGTTAAAACACATGCACTCAAAATATTTGTCATATTTAAATAACTATCTTTACTAAGTGGTCCTCCTACGCAAACAGCCTCATCCGCCATTTGTGTATGAAGGGCATCTTTGTCTTGCTCAGAATAAATAGCCACAGTTCTTATATTAAGCTCTCTACAAGCTCTAATTATTCTTACTGCAATTTCACCTCTATTAGCTATAAGAATTTTCTTTAACATAATATCACCTACCCAATAGCAAACATTATCTCGCCTTCACAAACTAAATCTCCATCTACAGTAGCTTTGCCTTTTCCAACACCGATATTACCTCTTAGCTTTACTATTTCTATTTCTAAATTTACTTTATCTCCTGGAGTTACTTGTTTTTTCCATCTTACTTTATCTGCACCCACTAGGAATCCTATTTTTCCTTTGAATTCATCCTTTGACAGTATGCATATTGCTCCCATTTGAGCCAATGCTTCCAAGATTAATACACCTGGCATCACAGGATAGTCTGGAAAATGTCCATTAAAAAAGTTCTCATTTATAGTTACATTTTTATATCCTTTTGCACTTTTTCCTTCTACTACTTCTTCAACTCTATCTATCATTAAAAATGGATATCTATGAGGTAAAATATCTTTTATTTCTTTAACAGTTAACATTTATGCCCTCCTTACTTTGAATAATGGTTCTCCGTATTGAACCATTTTTCCATTTTCACCTAATACACTAACTATTTCACAATCAAATTCTGCACTGATTTCATTCATTAGCTTCATTGCCTCAACAATACAAACTACTTCACCTTTGCTTATTTTTTGACCTACACTTACAAAAGGTTCATGATCAGGAGACATAGATTCATAAAATGTTCCTACTATTGGTGAAGCTATTACTTCCACATCTGAATCATCATTATTTTGTGAAACATGATTTTCTTCAATACTTTCTTTAACTTCTGCTTTTATATCAACGTCATTACTTAAATCAGTAATGGCTAATTTATTTAAGTTATTGTCGCATAAATCATTACTGTTAGATACATAACTTCTTGTAATTGATTTATCCATTTTTATAAACTCTTTTTCATCTCTCATTTCAAAATAAGATAAATTGGAGTTATTAATAAGTTCAATAAGCTCTTTTACTTCATCAAATCTCATATTATCCTCCTATTTAGTCCCACTTCTTAAATAATAGTGATGCATTATGACCACCGAATCCTAGCGAGTTAGTTAGAGCATATTTAAGCTCTTTCTCTCTTCCCACATTAGGAACATAGTCTAAATCCAATTCTTCTTCACTTTCACTATGACCTATAGTTGGATGTATGAATCCTTCTTGTAAAGATTTTATACAAACTATGGATTCTATGCCTCCAGCTGCACCTAACAAGTGACCTGTCATAGATTTAGTTGAAGAAATAGGAATGTTTTTTGCATCTTCTTCAAATACTTTTTTAATTGCTCTTGTTTCAAATAAATCATTGTATGGTGTTGATGTACCATGAGCATTTATATAAGAAACTTCACTTGGATTAATTCCAGCTTCGTCAATGGCATCTTTCATTGCTTTTGATGCACTTTTTCCTTCTGGATCTGGAGAAGTTATATGATATGCATCACAAGTTGATCCATATCCTACTATTTCACATAGTATATTTGCTCCTCTTTCTAGTGCATGATCTAAGCTTTCCATAACTAATATACCTGCGCCTTCACCCATAACAAACCCACTTCTGTCTTTGTCAAATGGTATTGATGCTCTTTCAGGTATATTTTTAGAATTTAAAGCTTTCATATTACTAAATCCTGCTATTGCTATTGGAGTAATAGATGCTTCACATCCTCCACTTATCATTACGTCCGCATATCCATGTTTTATATATCTAAATGCGTCTCCTATATTATTAGTTCCTGTAGCACAAGCTGTTACAGCTGATGTACAAGTCCCTCTCGCACCATATTTAATAGCAATATTAGCAGCTCCTGCATTGATAATAGTCATAGGAATATACATTGGAGATATTCTTTTAGGTCCTTTATTGTGTAGGTTTTTAAATTCATTTTCATGAGTGTGGAAACCACCTATACCTGAACCTACCATTACACCAACTCTATTTTTGTCTATTTCATCCATGTTAAGACCTGATTGCTTTATAGCCTCTTCACTAGCTATAAGTGCATATTGTGTAAACTTATCAAGTCTTCTACATTCTTTTTTATCTAAATAATCTTCTACTTTTAAGTCTTTGACTTCTCCACCTATTTTTACATCTAGATTTTCAACGTCAATTGACTTAATAAAGTCGATTCCTAATTTTCCACTTTTAGCATTAGTCCAAAATTCATCAGCATTATTTCCAATTGGAGTAACAGCACCTACTCCTGTTATAACTACTCTTCTATTCATAAAAAACCTCCTACATTGCCATGCCGCCATCCACATGGATGACTTGACCTGTTATATAATCAGATTGATTGCTAGCTAAAAATAATGCTAAATTAGCAATATCCTCTGCTTGACCTAATTTTTTAAGAGGCACTTGAGATATTATATTTTTCTTTTGGTCTTCACTTAATACTTTTGTCATATCAGTATCTATAAATCCTGGTGCAATGGCATTTACATTAATATTTTTGCCTCCAATTTCACGTGCTAAAGACTTTGTCATTCCAATAAGACCTGCTTTTGATGCGCAGTAATTTACTTGTCCTGCATTACCTATAACACCTACAACAGAAGACATGTTTATTATTTTTCCAGATTTTTGTTTTATCATTATTGGAGTTACTGCTTTTAAACAGTTAAATGCTCCTTTTAAATTGACATCTATAACACTATCAAAATCTTCTTCTTTCATTCTCATTATTAAATTATCTTTTGTTATACCAGCATTATTAACTAGTATATCTACTCTTCCAAAAGCTTCTTTAGCCTCTTTTATTAAATTCTCAGCTTCTTCAAATTTGCTTACGTTTGCTTTGACAATCAAAGTATCAGATCCTAACCTATCTAATTCTTCTTTTAACTGAAGAGCTTCGGTTTCACTATTTCTATAATTAAGCACTATATTAGCACCTTCTTTGGCATACTTTAAAGCAATTTCTCTGCCTATACCCCTAGAAGCACCTGTAATTACTGCACATTTACCTTGTAACATTAATTTTCCTCCCGTTATTCAAAACTTAAGCATTAATTTTCTTCAAGCTTTAAACTTTCAACTGTATCTCTTAAAGATTTTAAATCTTCCACATTATAGATTTTTGCATCTTTGTCTATTTTCTTTACAAATCCACTTAAAGTTTTACTTGGACCTACTTCTATAAAAGTATTTACTCCTCTATTAATTAAATCTCTTATACTCTTTTCAAAAAGTACTGACGACATTATTTGTTGTCTTAATAACTTTCTAACATCATCACTTTCTTCATAAGGACTTCCTTTTACATTAGAGTAAACTGTTTTTTCAAATTTATTTATATTTGCTTTTTTTAATTCTTCATAAAATTTATAACTAGCTTTTTCATATATGGAACTATGGAAAGGTCCACTTACCTTTAACGGAACTACCATTCCTTTTAGTTCTTTTCCTATTTTCATACTAGCTTTTATTGCCTTGTGCTCCCCTGATATTACAACTTGACCAGGACAGTTATAGTTTGCACCTTCCACAAGTCCAAATTCACTGGCTCTTTTTATAAGTTCTTCAACTTTATCATTATCAAGCTTTAATACGGCTGCCATAGTACCTTCTTCTGGGCTTACCTCAGAGTCCATGATCTGTGCTCTTGTCTTTATAAGCTTCATTCCATCTTCAAAAGAAAGCATTCCACCATATACTAAAGCTCCATATTCTCCTAAAGATAATCCTAAAGCATAGTCAGCTTCAATGCCTTCTTCTTCTAAAGCTTTCTGGCAAGCTAGAGATGTTAGCATTATTGCAGGCTGGCTATTTTTAGTTCTAGTTAATTCTTCAACAGAACCATTAAAGATTAAATCCTTTATAGGCATATTTAGAATTTCTTCACCTTTATCAAATATGTCTTTGCAACTTTCTATATTTTCATATAAATCTTTTCCCATATTTATATATTGGGACCCTTGGCCTGGAAAAAGAAATGCTATTTTATTGCTCATTGCAAACCCTCCCAAGTACTAAATCTAATTCGCTTATTAATTCATTTATGATTTCTTCACAACTTTGTTTTTTACTAACAAGTCCTGCTATTTGGCCTGCCATAACACTACCGTTATTTACATCACCATCTACTACAGCTTTTCTTAAAGCTCCTTTTCCTAAAGCTTCTATCGCCTCTGGGTCAGCATTAGTTTTTTCCAGTCTTATATATTCTCTAGTAAGTTTATTTCTTAAAACTCTAACTGGATGAGATGTACTTGTTCCAGTAACCTCAGTGTCTATATCTTTTGCATTTAAAACTCTATCCTTATAATTTTCATGTACCTTACATTCTTTCGATACTAAAAATCTAGTTCCCATTTGAACTCCACAAGCTCCAAGCATAAATGATGCTGCTATACCTCTTCCATCACCTATACCTCCTGCTGCTATTACAGGGATATCCACTGCATCCACAACTTGTGGTACTAAACTCATAGTTGTCAATTGACCAATATGACCTCCTGCTTCCATCCCTTCTACTATAACTGCATCTGCACCGAACTTTTCCATTCTTTTTGCAATTGCTACAGAAGGGACAACAGGGATTACTTTTACATTATGTTTTTTCCAATCTTCAATGTATTTTCCAGGACTTCCTGCTCCAGTAGTTACTACAGCAACTTGTTCATCACATACTAACTTTGCAATTTCATCAATATTGTCTCTCATAAGCATTATGTTTATACCAAAAGGCTTTTTAGTAAGTGATTTAGTTTTTCTAATTTCAGCTCTAACATCTTCTGTATCGCCTACTCCACTTATAATTCCTAAGCCTCCTGCTTCACTAACTGCTGCTGCTAAAGTAGCATCTGATATCCAAGCCATACCACCTTGAATTATTGGATATTCTATATTAAGTAATTCTGTTATCCTCGAAGTTTTCATATTTCCTCCTGTAACCATATATTATTATTTTGTTTTCTCTTCTATATAGCTAACCACGTCTTGTATAGTTTTTAAATTTTCTGGTGCTTCTACTTCTATTCCAAATTCTTCTTCTATCTCTATTATTAATTGGAATGTATCTAGTGAGTCTATTCCTAAAGATGCAAAAGTACTATCTAATTTTATTTCATCTCTTTCTATTGATAAATTTTCTTCCATTATTCCTTGTAATTTTTCAAATATCATTTTATTATCCTCCATAAATTTAATAATTTTTAATTTTTAGTAATTTTAATTTACTTTCTTACTTCAGTTATCTTAGTTAATTCTGTAATCTTAGTTAATCTTGTTAATTTTAAATTTCCTTAATTTTAATTTATTTTCAAATTAAATAGCCCAATTTATTAAAGTTGCTCCATAAGTAAGGCCTGCACCAAATCCGACTAATATAATTTTACTATCTTTTTTTAATAATCCTTTTTCGCTCATATCACTAAGTGCAATTGGTATAGATGCTCCCGAAGTATTTCCATACTCCTCCATATTCGTATAGAACTTATTCATATCCACTTTTAGTTTTTTAGCAGCATATTGAATAATTCTTACATTTGCTTGATGTGGAATTATATAATCAATATCATTAATATCTAAATTATTTTCTTCCAGTATTTTATTAATTGAACTTACTATAACAGAGATAGCAAACTTAAATATTTCACCACCATCCATTCTTAATTTAGAATCTCTAATGGTTTTGCTTTCTACAAATGGACTATCTACATCATTACCTCCAATTGTTAAGCATTCATATTTTTCTCCTACTGATTTGCAAAAAGAGCTCATAAGTCCTATGTTATCACTTTTTGACAAAACAGCTGCTCCTGCACCATCACCAAATAATACACATGTGGATCTATCTTCCCAGTCAAGTGACTTTGAAAGATTTTCAGCACCTATAACTAGAGCATGTTTGTAATTATTTGAAGCCATCATAGCTTTTGCTACATCTAATCCATATATAAATCCAGAACAAGCAGCACTTATATCAAAGGCAAGGGCATTATCTGCACCTATAATACTTTGAACTATGCATGCAGTAGATGGAGTAAACATATCTGGCGTACAAGTTGCAACTACTAATAAGTCCACATCCAATGGACTTATGTTTGCATTTTCCAAAGCTTTTTTACCAGCTTTTGCTGCCATATAAGATGTATCTTCACCCTTAGAAATATATCTACTTTTTATGCCAGTTCGCGAATAAATCCATTCGTCACTAGTATCAATAATTTCACTTAGTTGATCATTAGTAACTAAATGGGCAGGTGTATATTTTCCTAAACCCTCTATAATTACCTCTTTCATAGATTTCTCCTTCTTCTTATCTTTTAATTTAAAACATAACATTAAAAATATATTACTCAAAATAATATTAAATTATTAATAAATTTATAATTTAGTTTTATTTCGATATTCAAACTATATTATATTCAAAATAATAAGTCAACCACTTTTACGTAATTTTTTCTCTTGTAATTAATTGTTATTTTTCTTTTATTATAGCCACAGCGTTGGCAATAGCGTAATCCTGGCCATGAGAAATTGATACTTTTATTTCTAGCACATTATGCTTTATACATATTTTTTCTAAGTTATTATGTGTTATTACTATGGGTTTTCCCATTTTATCCCTTAGAATTTCTATGTCTTTTAAGTCATAACCCCTTATTCCTAATCCAAGAGATTTACTTATTGCTTCTTTAGCTGCAAAATTTCCAGCTATGGTCTGCGGAGCATCTCCTTTTGATTTAAATAATTCTATTTCATTTTCTGTAAATAATTTTTTTAAGAAGTTCTCATTTTTATTTATGTATTGTCTTATTCTTCCAATTTCTACAATATCTATTCCTATATCTAAAATATTCATAATTTCCTCCATCTATAGATATATTTCCAATTTGTAATTATCTATTTTTTAATTTATTATACATCTTAGCATTAAATTCACATAAACTGTGAATTATTATAAGAAAGCTTAAGTAGCTACTAAAACATTCTATTTATGTACTAGCTATCATTTTAAATAACAAATACTATACACTTGCTTCTATTTTCATTCATTCTTTATCAGTCGGTCTACCGACCGATTACTTAATAAGGTTATTGTAACTCGAATATTTTCTTATTTCAACTATTAATTTATTCATTTTCAAATATAATTCAAATATAAAAAGTTCACTTGCATGAACCACTTCATACAATCATATTATTGAATATTAATAGGTTAGAATTTATATTATTTTTTATAAGTAAAATAAAACTACCAATCTATTTTAATTAAAATAGATTGGTAGTTTAGAATTATTTATTCTTTATAATTATCTTCTTGGTACATATCAGGGCTTTTCTTAAGTGTAGATGCCCATTGGTTATTTCGTTCATCTTTTTCCTTTATCTCTGCTTTGCTTGACCAAGATATATTTGATGTTGCCCATTGATTGTTATATTCATTCTTTTTTTTATTTTTCATATTTTTCTCCTTTATATATATTTGAATATATTATTTGTAGAAAAAATAGTTATATAAAGTTAATTTTAGCCAATTAGAAATCCTTTCTATTTACTATTTTTCACTAAATAAAAATGAGACTATCTAAAAATGTTTTTAATCATTTTTAGATAGTCTCCTATATGTTATCTAGTAATTAGGTTATTTATTCTTCACATGTTTCTGCTACTTGATTTTCTATATCCTCTAATGTATCTTCATCATATTTCAATCCAGAATATGATACTTCACCATAGTAAGCTTTTAAGTACATTTCTTTTATTTCTGAAAATAATGGGAATCTTGGATTAGCGCCTGTACACTGATCATCAAATGCTTGCTCTACCATTACATCCAAATTATCTAAGAATGCTTTTTCATCTACACCAAAAGCCTTTATAGTATCTGGTATATTTAATTTAGCCTTTAAGTCTTTTATTTTTAATTGTAATTTATCAAATTTTTCTTGATCATCTTTTCCTTCTATTCCTACAAAAGTAGCTACTTCAGCATATCTTGCTAACATATTTGGATATTCATATTGTGAGAATGTACCCATTTTTCTTGGAGCTGAATTAACATTAAAATCTAGTACTAAGTTTATTAATAATGCATTCGCTATACCATGTGGTATATGATGGAATGCACCTAATTTATGAGCAAGTGAGTGACAAACACCTAAAAATGCATTTGCAAATGCCATACCTGCCATTGTTGAAGCATGAGCCATTTTTTCTCTTGCTTTAGGGTCACTAGCACCATTTTCATAAGCTCTTGGTAAATATTCAAAGATAGATTTAGTAGCTTGTAGAGCTAACCCATCTGTAAATTCAGTTTGAAGCATAGCTGCATATGCTTCTAATGCATGTGTTAATGCATCTATACCTGAAGCTGCAGTTAATCCCTTTGGTTGATTCATCATCATATCTGCATCTACTATAGCCATAGTTGGCATTAATTCATAGTCTGCAAGTGGATATTTATTACCAGTTTCATCATCTGTTATAACTGCAAATGGAGTAACTTCTGAACCAGTTCCTGAAGAAGTTGGTATTGAAACCATCATAGCTTTTTGTCCCATTTTAGGGAATGTATATACTCTCTTTCTTATATCCATAAATCTCATTGCTAAATCCATGAAATCGATTTCTGGATGTTCATACATAACCCACATAATTTTAGCAGCGTCCATTGCCGAGCCTCCACCAATCGCTATTATACAATCTGGTTGGAATGCTTGTAATTGCTCAGCACCTTTTTTAGCTGTGCTTAGTGTTGGATCTGGTTTAACTTCATAGAATGTTGTATGCTTAATGCCCATAGCATCTAATTCATCTGTTACAGGTTTTGTATATCCATTGCCATATAAAAACTCATCTGTTACTATAAATACTTTTTTACAATCATAATATTGTTTCCCAAGTTCTTGTATAGCTACACCTAAGCAGCCCTTTTTGATATAAGTTTTAGCAGGTGTTCTAAACCAAAGCATATTCTCTCTCCTCTCAGCCACTGTTTTAGTATTTAATAATTGAAGTGGCCCAACTTGTCCTGAGAAAGAGTTATTTCCCCAAGAACCACAACCTAATGTTAGTGATGGAGCTAATTTAAAGTTATATAAATCTCCTATACCACCATGTGCTGATGGAGTATTAACTAGTATACGACAAGTTTTCATTACTTGTTGGAATTTTTCAAGTTTTTCTTTATTATTTACAACATCTAAATAAATTCCTGCTGTATGACCAATTCCTCCAGCCTTTACAAGCTCATCAGCTTTTTTAACTGCATCGTCAAAATCTTTTGATTTATACATTGATAATAATGGGAATAATTTTTCATGTGATAGTGGTTCCGATATGTCTGTTGATGTAGCTTCCCCTATAATTAATTTTGTATCTCCAGGAACTTCAAAGCCTGCTTCTTCAGCAACTTCTACAGCTGGTCTACCTACTAATTTAGCATTCATAGTTCCAGCAGGTCCTAATACTATTGCCTTTAATTGCTCTAATTCTTTATTTTGAGGTATATAAGCTTTTCTAGCTATAAATTCTTCTCTAACTTCATTATATATTGAAGAATCAACTATTACTGATTGTTCTGAGGCACATATTGTACCGTTATCGAATGTCTTTGAGTGTATGATAGAAGATACTGCCATTTTTATATCACAAGAAGAATCAAGTATTATTGGTGTGTTCCCTGAACCAACACCTACAGCTGGTTTTCCTGAAGAATAAGCTGCTTTAACCATTCCTGGTCCTCCTGTAGCTAATATCATATCAGCTTCTTTCATTATCTCTCCAGACAATTCTACTGATGGTTCATCTATCCAGCCTATTATATTTTCTGGTGCCCCAGCTTTTACAGCTGCATTTAATACTATTTTAGCAGCTTCAATTGTACAGTTTTTTGCTCTTGGATGTGGAGAAAATACTATACCATTTCTACTTTTTAAAGCTATTAAGCTTTTAAATATTGCTGTTGATGTAGGGTTTGTAGTTGGAACTATACCTGCTAATACACCTACTGGTTCATAAATTTTTGTAATTCCAAAACCTTCATTTTTTTCTATTACTCCACAAGTTTGAGTATTTTTATAAGTGTTGTAGATATACTCAGAAGCATAATGATTTTTTATAACCTTATCTTCTGCAACACCTATACCAGTTTCTTCCACCGCCATTTTTGCAAGAGATATTCTTTGTTTATTTGCCTCCATTGCAGCTTCAAAAAATATTTTGTCAACTTGCTCTTGAGTAAACATAGCAAATTTTGCTTGAGCTTCTCTTACTTGCTCCATTTTTTGTTTTAATGTTTCAACATTATTTACCACCATAAATCAAAAATTCTCCTTTTTTTTTTTGGTTTTTTTTGGGCTCTTGTTGTTTAACTAAATGTTGATATTTTAGATAGTAGCATAACTTTAACTTAAATAAAACAAGTTTTTGTGACTATTTTTTAGCAATATAATAATACTTTATTATTATATTTAATGAATAATTAACTATAATTTTAGTAAAAATTTAACACTTTGGTTGAAAATTTTATTGTGAATTTATCTATAAAATCATTGTGAAAAATATTTTATATTAATATCTAGTTTTCAAAATTTTGAATTATTTAATATTAATTATT
Source organism: Terrisporobacter vanillatitrophus (assembly GCF_051148895.1). Taxonomy (GTDB): domain Bacteria; phylum Bacillota; class Clostridia; order Peptostreptococcales; family Peptostreptococcaceae; genus Terrisporobacter; species Terrisporobacter vanillatitrophus. Next base: position 518,141 of record NZ_CP154625.1, on the reverse strand, counting down.
CATAATTTAGTCAAATAGCTAATTTGCATAAATTATACAACTTACATATCACTCAGTATTTTACAATACATTTTTATTTTATTAGTTAAAAAATTATTTATTTTTCATAATTTTCAAAATTTTCTCTTAACATTTTTTTATCAATTAACAATTTTTTATATAAAATTCCACATTATTTTGAAGTATTTTTCAAAATCTTTTAACCTTTTAACCTTTTAACTCTTATCTATTCTATGTATACTTATACTAATTTTGTTTTTTATCCTGTTATAATAAAAATAAGCTAAAGGTATAATACCCTCAGCTTATTAATTAACTACTTTCTATTTACTATTTTCCCTATAAAATAAACTAGCATTGCCAAAATTATAGAACTTATAAAAGCTAATATAAAGAGTACCGGAAAATTATTACTTCCAGCGTTAATAAGTGCTTCCAGATTATCTGCAAAAACAACTTCAGGATATACTAGAAAAGCTGTACTAAGACTGAACAATAAAGCTATGAAAAAATTTTTTAAAGTTTTCACCCTTCTCACCTTACTTTTATTAAGAATATCCTTTTTTTATTGTATGATTTTTTTACTAAATAAGTTCCTATTTAAATAAATAAAAAAAGTATTATCAATTTTATTATTGATAATACTTTTTATATATTACTCACATTCAAATGTATTACAACATGCATTTTGAACATCTATCTGAACATTATCTGCATGACAGCCCTTATTTTCATTATGTACACAATTATAAGCTTCACACTTTATATTATGTACATCTGTGTTTAAAGCGTCTATACTATTCACAAAGCTACTTTTGGCTTTATCTACAAAAGTTGTACAAGTAGTATCTAAATTTTCCACAGCACTACGACCACCTACATTTATGGCACCTGCTTTGCATTCATGACCAAAATTATGTAAACAATTTGTTACATTACAACTTAAATCTCCACTCTGCATTTTTTTACCTCCTTACAAATGTTTCTTTATATTATTTCCAAAAGGATAAAAGAAAATGCTAATTTAAATATAATACTCTAAGTACATAAAATAACAAGTAAATAGATAAACTTAGACTAAAAGGTAAATTTATACATGATTAATAAGCCTATTATTATGAATAATATTAGTAATAAACTTTTTATTATGGAGGATTATCAATGAAAAAAGCAATTGTATGCATGCTTATTTTTTCTATAACTTTTATAAATATGGGATTCAGCTTTAATAAAATTTATGGTCAAAATCTTATACTTGAATCTAATCACCTACAACCAGTTAATAAAGAAAAAAAATATTTATTCCAACTAGAAAGTATTTCTAACCAATTAGATATACTTGCTTCAAACACATTGAACAAAATAACTAAAAATGAAGATAAATCCCCCCTTATAAAAGATGTAGCTTTCATAAGATCTCAGATTAATGAATTAAGGCTAGATTTATCAGAATATCATAAAACAGAAAGTGGAAATATAGAAGAAAATCCCATATCACTAGCACTTTTAAATTCCCTAAATTTTTATAGTATGTCACTTTCATATTTATTATCAGTTATAGAAGCTACTGACTCTTCTTCTGAAAGCAAATCTTTACAATATTATTATACAAATAAAGCTTTTGGTGATTCTATGCTATTTTGGGTACAAAATCAGATAAGCGAATAAGTACTAAGTCCATAAACTTAGTGCTTTTTTATTTTATATGTCCACTTAGGATAACGTTATCCACAAAGTGTATTTTTTATTTATCCCCAACATTAATGGTAAAATTACGCATTTATGTGGATAATTTTATATTTTTAATAAATCTAAAAAAGCTTATCTGTAGATATTTTTTATCTTTAGATAAGCTTTTATATTATAAACTAATATTTCGTTATATAGCAACTTTTTTTTATTTTAACCTTATTAGCATACATTTCTTTGTCTGCTCTTGAAAACACATCCTCAAAAGATGTATCCTTATTAGCATCATAAATTGCCACTCCATATGCCATGCTAATTGGCGGTTGACTTGAATAGTAATTATTACTTTTTATTTCATCCTCAAGCTTATCAATTAACCTAATATAATTTATTTCATTTTTACTTTCTAAAATTACTACAAATTCATCTCCACCTATTCTATAAACATCCTCTTTGTTGAATACCTTTAAAAGAATATTAGCACTTGTCTTTATAAGTAGGTCACCATATTCATGACCTAAGGTATCATTTACTATTTTTAGATTATTAATATCAAATACAAAAACATTAATAGGATTATCTTTATCTAGATTGCTCTTAATACACTCCACCTTATTTAGATAAGCTGTTCTATTTCTAACACCTGTAAGTGCATCTTCATATACTAATTCTTCTAGTACTTCTATTCTAGTACTTTCTAATATTGGCTTTCTTATTATTTCAGTAATAAGCATAAATTGACTAGTAAGAAAAATAAGATAACTCAGCCTAAACCAATTTATATAAGGAATGATTTGAAGCATATTACAAATAGTATCACCCATCATTCCTACAGCTAGAATAATTGTAGGAAGTAAGAGTTTATTAAGTTCATTGTTTTTCAACTTTTTCTTCTCATAAAATATGCATCCTACAATAATAGGTATATATACAATACAAGCACTTTGAATATAATATAAACAATCATAGTAATCTTTTATTCCTAAAAATTGCAAAATAGTCATTATTAAAATTGTGGCGATAATTGTTCCTGATAATCCAAATAAGATATATCTACATTTACTTTTTAAGTAAAGAGCAAAGTATGAAATTAAGAAAAATATAGTAAATAACAAGCTGAGTATATCTAAGCTATTATTAAATACAGGGTAAGGAAACAAGTAATTTTGAATATTAAAATCTAAAAAACACCAAGTTCCATTACTTATACATAATCCTCCAAAACATAATAATTTCAAAATAGGCTTCTTTAATCTAATTATAATTAATACAATTCCAATAGACATGAATCCAAGACATATAATAAATAGAGATATACAAGTGTTAAATAGTTTTTCATGCATGTGTTGTGAAATTAAGGCACTTTCATATCCTGAGTATATATTGTTTAAAAATCTTGAATAAGCTGTTTCTACACGGTCTGTATACACATTATACAGTTCTATCTTAATTGTATCACTTGTTTTAATTCCTGGAGAGACAACTGAATCCCATAAATTTCCCGCAGAATGGGCATTACTTAAAAATGTATTTTCTTGACCAAAAGAGTAAAGTTCCTCTTCATTAATAAAGATTTTTACTTTCATATTGTCAATTCTCATAATCAGTTGTTTATTAATTGGAATATCTTTATTGAAATGGCCTTCAATAGTTACATTATTATTACCACTAAGACCTAATTTTCCGTCTTTAGGCAATGGATGACTTTCTTCTTTTCCTTCTATATGATATGTTCCTATCAAGTCTATTTTTTCAAGTTGATTTATATTATCTTTATATTTTTTTTCCTTATATAAATCAATCCCCAACACAAGGACAGCTAATAACATAGTAAATGCTATTGTAATACTTAAAATTTTTTTTATTTGGTAATTATACATAATATAACTCCTGTATTTTTTGTAAATCATAGTGATATTATATCACGTTTTGGTAAAATTTCCTATTTTTGAAAATTTAAATAAATGAAAACACCAAAATATACCATTAATTTTTTTGAAAAAATATAATCTAAAATACATATAATAATTCATAAAATTTTGCCTTATATGTATTTTGTTCTATTAATGACTTAATTATTTATACCTAATGTTAAATTGTAAATTATTTGCAAATCAGGTGATTTATAGCTCTTTAGTGTATAAAAAAGAACTACTAAGTTATTAACTTAGTAGTTCTTATATATATTAAGATTTTAAAAGGGGGGTAAAAATCTTTTGGGGGCATATTTTAATTTTATAGATAATTTTCTATATTTGATTTAATTACATCTTTAGGTAAGAAACCAACCATTGTTTCTACTGGTTGTCCATCTTTCAAGATAGCCATTGTTGGTATTGATTGAATTCCATATTCTCTTGCAATGTCTACACTTTGGTCAACATCAACTTTTATAAATTGTGTTTTTCCTTCCATTTCATTTGATAATTCTTCAAATATTGGAGCTAGCATTTTACAAGGTCCACACCAAGTTGCAAAGAAATCTACTACTACTACTCCTTCTTCTTTTATTGCTTCCTTAAATTCATTTGAGTTAACTATTTTAGCCATTTTTCATCTCTCCCATTTATTATTATTTATTTATTATTTCTTCTTAGTTCGTCTAAATATGATACTGCAGAAAGGGCTGCTATATTACCTTCTCCTGCCGCTTTTATATATTGATATGGTGTTCCAACTATATCTCCTGCTGCAAAACACCCTTTTAAATTTGTACTCATTTTTCTATCTACTTCTATATGATTTCCGTCTAATTGTAAACCTGGTACTAATTGACCTGGAGATATACTATCTCTAAGTATAAATATTCCATCAGTCTCTATTTCTCTATCCTTTAATACTAGTTTTTCTACTAACTTATCTCCTACTATTTCTACTGGAGTATCTTTTATTATTTCTATTGAAGAATCTACCTCTACTTCTTCCTTGTACATAGGTATGTAATATACCTTTGAAGCTACTTGAGCTATAAAGTTTGCTTCCGACTCTTCATGTTTGTTATAAGCAATTATACTAACTACTTTGTCTTTGTATAAAGGTGCATCACATGTTGCACAGTATCCTACACCTCTACCTAAAAACTCTTCCTCACCTTTTAAAGGTTTACCAAAGTTTACACCTGTTGCTAGTATTACTGTATTTGCTTCGTAGTTATTGTTTGTTCCCATTAGAGCAAAATAATCGCCCATTGAATATATGTTATTTATTTTATCTTCTGTTATATCTATGTCCATTGATTCTAAGTGTTTAGCAAACTCATCTCTTATTTCTAATCCGCTTTTCCCATAAAATCCTAGGTAGTTATTAACTTTATGAGCCTTTACTAACTTTGGACTTATTTCCTTGCTACCAAATATTTTAAATGTTTTTTTTCTTATACTTGCGTTTAAAGCTGCAGATATACCTGCTGGACCACTTCCTATTATAGCTATATCTATTCTGTCGCTCATTTTTGTACCTCCTGATTATTTTAATAAGTTTTCTATATCGTCTTTGATCTTTAATGGTTCTACTGTTGGTGCATATCTTTTTACTACATTTCCTTCTGAGTCTATTAAGAACTTAGTAAAATTCCATTTTATTTCTTTACTTAACAGTCCTTTTGCTTCATTTTTTAAGTATTTATATAAAGGATGTGCATTATTCCCATTTACATATATTTTTTCAAACATTGTAAAACTTACTCCATAATTTAATTGGCAAAATTCGTGTATTTCTTCATTACTTCCTTTATCTTGATTTGCAAATTGATTACAAGGGAATCCTAAAATTTCTAATCCTTTATCTTTATACCCTTTATATAATGCTTCTAATCCTTCAAATTGTGGAGTTAATCCGCATTTACTTGCTGTATTTACAACTAATACAATCTTTCCTTTATAATCACTCATACTTACTTCTTGACCATTCATTTTATTTGCTTTAAAATCGTAAAATTTCATATTAATTTCTCCTATTTGTAATTTACCCAAATTTAATTTAGTTCAACCATTTATTTTATATTTTAGAGTTAAATTCTTTACTGAATTTAACTCACTATTACTTTAATAGTTTTAGTAGTCTTAGTCTAACATATTTAACAGTTTATCTATTTGTGTTTTTATACAAGATAAGTCTACCTCTTCCCCACCACATAGAGTATATATTTGCCCTGGAACATCAAGTATTTCTTCTTTCATAGATTTTCCCTTTTGCGTTAACTCTACTGTGACTACTCTATCATCTTCTTTGTTTCTATATTTTGTTACTAAATCCATAGATTCTAATTTTTTTACTACAGGTGTAAGGGTCCCAGAATCTAGATGTAATCTCTTGCCTAACTCCTTGAATCCTATTTTTTCTTCTTCCCACATTACTAACATGGCCACATATTGTGTATAAGTTAGTCCATGCTTATCAAGTAATGGTTTGTATCGTTTTATAACTTCTCTTGATAATGCATATAGAGAAAAACATAGCTGATTATCCAATTTTATTGCTTCATATTTATCCAAATTACCAACTCCAATTTATATCAATTTAATTTAGTTCAATCAATTTATATTTTTATTATATATCCATATTTTCTGTGTGTCAATATTTTTTATTAATACTTTTACAGTATATCCCCTTAATCATATTCATGTGTATAAATAGAATTATTTATAGTAAAAAAAGCTATGCACAATACTTTTTAATAAATTATTGTTCACAGCTTTTAGCAAAATTACACATAAGTATAATTCTTATATTATTATTTACTTTCTATATTTCTTTAAATTTAAACTTCATCATTATTTCATTTATTTTACTTTGTTCATCCTCTGGTGACATTGTTCCTTTAAGAATTTCCTTTCTTAATTTAACTACTTCTGGGGCTAATGTAACGCCTATGCCATTGGACTTTATTCTTTCTAAAAAGAAGTAAAGACTGTCACTATCAGTAATATTTTTATTTAAATAATTAACTAAACTAGCTTTTTGATTTATTTCATAGACTCCATTATTATTTGGTTCTCCATATTTATCTGATAATTGTATTTTCTTACCAATATAATTAAATCTAATTAAATCATACTTTCGCTTACCTGGTTTATATTTTAAACATGTTTTGTCGTGTAATTTTTTCATTTTTTCATTTGATTTTGCTAATTTTTCATAGCTCATAGATTTTATTTTTCTTTTTAGATCATAAAAATCTTCTTCAGTCATTTCTACATCAGATTTAACCACTTTTATAAATTCATTTTCAATTTTAATAGCACCATATTTTTTTAATTCATAGTATGCTATTGAAAAGTTAACTTCGCTAATATCTAATGCATCTGCTATGGCTGTTTTCATATTATAATCTTCGTCTAAATCAAGTACTTCTAAATTTTTAAATATCTTAATTAGATCATTTGAATATTTTACATTTGCCGTATCAACTATATTATCATAATATATATTTTTATCCTTACTTATAATATCTTTAAGACTTTTATTATCTCTAATCTTATCCCATAATAAGCTTATTTTCTTACTTTTTAATTTATTTAAAACTTCTATTAAATTTTTATCATCAATCCTAGGCAAATACTCTATTATCCATAAATTATTTACCTCTAGTTTAACTACATATTCCTGATTTATATCCGTATTTATGCAAATACCTTTTAAAATACATTCATCTACCATACCTAATGCTGGTAGCACTAAGTTGGCAAATCCTACTTTTTTATTATTTTCATCATAGAAAATAGCCTTTATACTTCCGTCTATATGGTAGATTGTATTGTTTTTTACTTTTACAGTTATTTCTCTAGCTCCTGTTTTACTAATTCCTAAGTTAGTTTCTATAATTTGAAGATTTCTAAAAATTTCTTCCTTTGATATTACATTAGAAATTACGGTTTTTGAGAGTTGACTATGATATGTTTCCATTTGACAATAGTTTTTTAATTTATCTACACCATACCAAGAAGCTTGCTCTTGTTCATATTTAGCCTGTTCTTTTTCTTTAAATATTAATGGTTCTAATTTTCTATTTGTTTTTTCCTTTGATGACTGAATTAAGATTATTCCTATACTAAAAACAGTTACAAACATTACTATCATTAAATTTATACCATGAATTGTGATACCTTCTTCACCACGAATCCATTCATAATATGACTTGGATATAAGTATAAAACTAATTAAAGAGATGATTGTCATAGCAATACCAGTTACTAATTTAATATAATTTTCTTGTTGAACCTTGTCTAATTCTTCTTTGATCTTCATTCCTACTAAAATAGATACTGGTATTATGGTTATGACTATCAATTCTATTAGTACATAAGAGTTTATAAAAAATTGCTTTCCTATTCTAAATTCAAATAAATGATTTGTAATACAAAAAACAAATGCACCTATTATCCATAAGTAGCTAATTATTTTTATAACATTTTTTTTATAATTCATTCTGATAGCCCCTTTATTTTTCTACAATTTATTTAAGTTGTACTAGAATTCATTTCATATTATTTGCATTCTAATATTTTTTCACCTTCTATCAATGATAACATTTTCCATTGTATTATAATGTCGAATTTAGTGGTTTAATTATTTTTTTATGTATTATTTGATATTTATTGTAAAAAAAAGAAACTACCAAGCTATAAGCTTAGTAGTTTAACATGTACGATTCCAAATTATTTACACATATATATCTGAGAATTCGATGTTCATTCTATCTATTTTTGATTCATCAATGTTTATATTTGTAACAGCTACTTCGTCCTCTTCTACTCTATCTGGTAGAATTACTACAAACTCACTTCCTTTGCTTAACTCACTATTAAGCAATATTTCTCCACCATTTAACTCTACTAGAGATTTTACTAAGAAAAGACCTATACCACTTCCCTCATGTTCTGTCTTCATTTTATTTTTTACTTGTCCAAATCTTTCAAATACCCTACTTTGTTTAGATTTAGGTATACCTATTCCATTATCTTTTATACTTATTTTCACATTCTCTTTACAACTTATATTTACTTCGATATTTCCATTGGCTTTGTTATATTTAATAGCATTAGAAAGTAAATTTAATATAATTCTTTCCATATTATCTAAATCAAAACTAATTATTTTTTCTTCCTCATCTGTATCAAAAACTATGCTCATATTATTCATATTCACAAATTGTGACACAGACATGCATATGTTCTCCACAAAGCTAATAATATCGTAATTTTGTGGATTATATGAAAAATTCCCACTATCAATTTTAGTTGTATCTATTAAGTTATTTACTAGTTTCAATAGTCTATAACTATTTTGTTTCATAATGTGTGTATATTTATAAAAATATTCTTTTTCTTCACTTTTTAGCATATCAATTCTTGCTGATAATAATTGTATGCAGCTTAATATTAAAGTAACTGGTGTTCTTATTTCATGAGATACATTGGCAAAGAAATCCATCCTTAAAGATTCTAGTTTTTCCTCTAATTCCTTACGCGATGTTATATCACTTATTATACCGATTTTTTTAATTACTTTTCCATTTCCACCTAATACAGGTACAAATTTACTTTGTATCCATTTGTCAAATTTACCACTTCTTACTCTAACTATATTTGAAGTAACTTCTAAATTATTATAATCTCTACTTCCATCAATTAAATCAATATTCTCCCACTCTTCATGCCATAAAGTTATATCTTCATATAAAGATTCTGGATTAAAGCCAAATATTTTTTCAAAAGAATTACTTACATAAAGAGCTTTTTCTTTATTTCTTATTATTATTACATCATCTATATTATTAGATATTTCTTGAAAAAACTGTTCATTCTTTTTTATATCGTCTTTTAACTGAATTTTTTCATTCACATCTAGACCTATTCCAATGGTTCCTTTAATTTCACCATTTACATCTGTAATAGGCCATTTTACTTTTTGAAGATATTGTATTTTATCTCCTACTAATAATTTAACTTGATTCTCAAAATCACACTTCTTCTCTGCTTTAATTACGTTTTGGTCCTCCTGTATAAATATATCTGCCGTATCTTTTGCCCAAATATCATAATTACATTTTCCTATTATCTGTTTATATTCTAGATTAACTGATTCTGCAAATTTATTATTCACATCAACATATTTACCCTCTTTATCTTTTATCCATGCAAAAAATGGTGCAATTCTAATAATATCAGATATTCTTAATTGGCCCGTATTTAATGTTCTTAATATCTTAAATTTCAAGTGAAATCTATTATTTTCACCATTATATAAATCTACATTTATGAACAGTTCATTTTTAATATAGTGCTCATATGAATATTTTTTATTTAAATTAGATTTATCGAACACAGTATTAGAGCCTATAATTAGCCTATATTCCGATGGTAATAGATCTAACACATTAATTTCATACTGTTCTGATAATTTATTATAAGATTTATTCATGTCTATAATTTTTATCTCGTCTAATATTCCGTCATTATTTTCAACTTCAAAACAAACATATGCATCTTGGCTATCTTCTATTATTTCTCTATAAATTTCCTCCATCATATACTCCCCCATACTATAAATTAATTATTTCATTATATTAATACATTTATGTTTTGGATTTATATTAAATAAAATTAATAACCTAAGTTAGGCTATTATTCCCAATTTAAATATTTCAACAAGTAAAGTCTTTTGTTTGATTTTAATGATATTTCCTACCTTATATTTTAATTCAACTTTATAAAATATAAAACAAAAATACATAATTCCATGGGTATTTTTAATAAAAAAATCCCACTATGTCGTAAATAGAGTGGGATTTACTGATTATTATTTGGTTATGATAAATTTCCTTTGAATCATTGAAAATATATTTACAGTTTAATATTAGATTCCAACTTTAAAATTGCTTCGGTAATTCTTTTTCGTCTTGTCTCTTCTTTTTTAGAGCTTGTTATCCATTGATAGTATTTTCTTTTTGCTGAATATGATAAGCTATTATAAAACTTTAAAGCTTCTTTATTTTCATCTAATTCATTTTTAAAATCTTCTGGCATCTCCACTTCACGAACTTCCTCGTCTTTTTCTACTTGAACAGATATGCTATCTCCAGGACCTTTTCCCATTTGATTTCTTATAGCTTTAGTAATACCTATCATATAACAGTCTTGTCCCATTCTTACAATAGAACCTCTATAATCAATGTTATCAAACTTAACTTTTACCTTAACTCTCTTTGATCCAAATGCTTTTTCCACGTCAAAGGGAATCTCTATAAATGCTGCATCTTTATCTGGTACTTTTTTTATTACTGCTTCAAATTTATAACTCATGCGGTCCTCCTATAACTATAATTTTTTAATATTTGCCTTCTTTAACTAAGTATACATTATTGTCTTGATCTTTCAAGTTAAACATAAAAAAGTATATCTTACTAAAAATAGTAGGATATACTCTTCTTATATTTTCTAATTTATACTTATATTTACGCTGGTATTAGTTAGCCCTATTAATATAAGATATGATATAAGTTAATAAAAATGTAATATAACACTTACACATTTTAGCAAAAAATTATTATCCGTGAATATCCTTTAACTTTTCTCTATCCACTATACTTTCCTTATTTCCATAAGCTGCCCTACTAAATATTTTTTCTGCTTCTATTAAATCAAGTCCTTTTATAGTCATATTCATAGGATTAGCTTCTCCCAGTCCATCCTTGTAAAGCCCATACAAATAAGCGACTCCCTGTGGTAAAAAGCCAAGTAGTCTAGCTCCCACACTATCTGCTGCAACAGGGTCTGTACCTGCTATTAAAAGTCCTGGCGTATCTACTGCCTGACCGAATATTGGTCCTGTACTTATCATTGCCTTGTCTAAACTTATTATTGCTAAATCTATGGGAACTTTCTTTGCAAAACTTCTTATAAATCCATGTAAGTCTTCATGTATTCCTGTTTGTTTCTTTGGAAATCCATGCACACTTGCAGGAGGATAACCCATGGCAATATTTTTAATACTGGCTGTAACAGTGGCTTCTTCGTGATATTTTAGTTGAGTAAATGATATTATTACATCTGCTTCATCTAGGATTTTATTTATTGGTGTAGTTTTGATTATGTTATGGTCTAATTTTAGTTCAATAAATGGTCCATAATTCATATCTATAAATTCAACATTTTCTTCTTTTATTACTTTATCATATCCCACACTTGTCATAACCTGCGTGGTTTCTGCTCCACCAGATCCTGTTGCTATGTATATGGTTGATGGTTCTTTTGTTTTTACATATTGTATAAGTCTTTGTAAGGTTCTCGGACCAACTACAGCTCCATCTTTTGCTGATTTGTCTTTTACCCAGTTTGGTGTGATTATTACCTTGTCTCCTTTTTGTATTATTTTGTCTATAGGTAATAAATCCAAAGCTTTTTCTAATGATTTACCTTCTGTTAGCGCTTTTGTAATGGCAACTATAGGCTCTTTTATTTTACGATTTTCTCTCATGCTCTCACCTCTTTATATAAGTGTTTGCATTTATAGTCATTTAATGTAGATATTTATAACATTATTTTTTTTTATGAATATTATATGATAGGAGATTATTTATTTCCAAAACTTATAAGTTAGGTGATTATTATGTTATCAAAGGATACAAACTTAAACAAAGAAGTTTCTATTGAATATCCCTTATTTCAATCTCAAAAAGGACATTATTTTATAGGTCAAACTCCAATATTAACAGGCCCGGATTCTCAGGCTATAGCAGCTTTGGTCAATCCAAGATGTTCAGATGTAAATATTTATCTAAATGCTATAACCGTAACAAATATTTCTGGCGAAAGCCTTTCTGCAGAAATCTATCTTAGATCTACTCCTCCAAGAGGCGAATCTAGTCCTTATGTTAGCTGCACCAATGTTACTATTGTTCCTCCTCCACAACCAAATGGAGAAATAAAATTTAATAATATAGTTACTAATCCACCAGCTAATGGTGTACCAATATTCTCTAGAATAGTTCCTGGATTTTCAACAACAGTAATAGATGGAGGTCAAATAATTATCCCTCCAAATTCATGTATTCTTGTTTATCTTGGTGGATTTTTACCAGTAGAATTTGACAGTGCTATTGTTGCTTTTGGTTGGTGGGAAGAGAGAATAAATAAATATTGCTGTGAATCTCATTGCTGCTATAATTAGACTTTTTATGTAAGCCACCTGTTTTACAGGTGGTTTTTTATATAAGTTTTAGTCACAATGTATTTCCATTATATATTCTGCATATGCTGAATCTTCATTTTTCTGTTCTTTTACTATCTTAAATCCTCTATTCATATAAAAATCTACTGATTTTTTATTATCCTTATATACTGCTAAATTTAATTTTTTATACTTATTCATGACATAATTTATTAATTCTTTGCCTATTCCATTACCCTGGCAGTCTATATCAACAAATAATGCTCCTATAAATTCCTTATTTATTATACTTATAAAACCTTTTATGTTTTCCTCATCTTCATACACAAATGTGTCTGACATTGGTATATATACATCTTTTACAGTATTATAGTTGTTATTCCAATATTCTTCGTCTATAAAATCATGAGCTTTAATAGTACTTTTTAACCAGATATCCATTATTTTATCTATATCTTTATTTTCTATATTTCTTATCATATAAATTCCTCCTTATTTTCTTAATATATTCAATTTTATCACTTACTATAAAATAGTAATATAGTTCTACTTTGTTTTTATACTAAAAAAGTGCCTTAAGTAATTTTTTTACTACTTTAAGACACTTTTTATTTTATTTATTATTGTCCCTAAATGTATAAATATAAGCTTTATTTTTGCCCATTGATTAAGGTATATATTTTATAATCTTTCTCTTCAATTGATATAATTCCTAATTCGTACTGTTGCTCTATTTTCTTTATAGCTTCAAAATTGTCTAATCTCTTTCTATGTTGATTTATCTTTTCATTATATTCATATTCTGATATGATATCCATTGCTAGTGCTGCATCTAACTTCTCTTTTTCTTTTTTGAATTTTTCTTCTAGTGCATTTTTTTCCTTAATAATCATTTGATCTTTTATTCTTTTTTGTATCTCTACTAACTCTTTTTCTAACTCAGTTTTTCTAATCATTTTAGGATCTAGTACAGTAAGTATATCACTTACATCTATTCCTGGCATTTCATTAGTTTCTATAACATATTCAAGAAATTTTCGTCCTATTTGAGTACATGCAGAATCAATCTCTGAATTTATTGAGCTTATTTCTTTATTTACTCTAGCTAGATTTGCTTGCTCCATATTATTAACTGCTATTGTATTACTTATGTTATTTGCTGTTTTCGATATTGAATCCTTCATTACTTTAATATTATTAAAAAATGACATTCCTTCTTCCCCCTATAATTTATAACTTTTCATATTAATTATTTTCTTTTTTATTTATAACTTTTAAGTATCTAATATACTTCTTTATTTATAATTTTTAAACATCTAATATACTTCACCTTCATTATATATAATATTATAATACAAAAAATGTAAAATTATGTAATTAAATATACATTTTTTGTATTCTCATCTTAGGATTTTAATGATTACAAATAGATTCCTCTAAGAACTCGGAACTTTATAAACCCATAAAAAACCTTTTTTTCCGTACCAATTGTAACCTATAAATCTTTTGGTACTTAACAGGGTACTTTCCCTAAACAAAGTAATTCAAATAGTTATACTCCTCTTTGTTCTTAGAGTTCCTCCCCTCTATATTGAATATATAAATATAATAAATATAAATAAAATACACCATATGCACCTATATACGCCCGCGTAAGGGATTTTTTGCCTTCAGAACACACTTTGAGAACCTAATCTAATTTTTTATAAACCAATCTTTATCAAATAAAACTTCTAAATATTTATTTTACATTTATATTAAATTTCACTGATATGATTCTTTTATAAAACGGAAAGGAGAAAAATGATGAACTATGAAATTCAAAGGGATCAAATAAAGCAGCAGATGCTAAACAAAGGTTACTCCATAAATAAGCTGTCAAAAGAAAGTAAAATATCAAAGTCAACCATATCAAGAATACTAAACAAAACTTGTCATCCACGACCAGAAACTATCTACAAAATAGCTGTTGCACTTAACTTAGAAATAAAAGAAATAACAAATTATGAGGAGGAAATATAAAATGAAAATTGGAATTAGTATTGGGAATTCTCGCAAAGAGATCTACTGGAAATATGAAGAGATGGAATTGGAAGAGTTTAAAAAACGCATATCTTCTACAATTCGTACAGATGAAACTATGGCTGAATATGCAGCTTTGCCAAAAGCTCAAGCTGATGATATTAAAGATGTTGGTGGATTTGTTTTAGGAAGATTAAAATATAATAGACGAAGAAAAGATTGTGTCATAAATCGCTCAGCCCTAAGTCTAGACATGGATTATGCAACAGCGGACATAATTGAAGAAATGAAAAAATCTTTTGCTTTTAAATGTTATTTTTATTCAACACATAAACATACAAAGGAAAAACCAAGACTTAGGTTGATTATCCCTCTAAGTCGTACAGTTTCACCTGACGAGTATAGCGCCGTGTGTAGAAAAGTTGCCCAAGAAATAAACATAGAAATGTTTGATGATACTACATATGAGCCAAGCAGACTTATGTACTGGCCTTCCACATCAAAGGATGGAGAATTTATTTTTGAAGAAATAGGCGAAGATCTGTTAAATCCTGATAATTTCCTAGGAAAATACAAAGATTGGACAAATTCAAAAGAATGGCCCATATCTACTAGACAAAAGACAATTATAGAAACTAATGTGAAAAAACAAGCAGACCCACTTGATAAAAAGGGAATCATAGGTGAATTTTGCAGAGCTTATAATATTTGTGATGCTTTAGATACCTTTTTATCACATGTATATGAAAAAAGTGAAATCAGTGGTAGATACAACTATATTCCTGCCACTTCCCAAGGTGGATTAGTTATTTATGATGATAAATTTGCCTACAGTCACCATGCAACAGACCCAGCCTGTGGTAAATTAATGAACTCCTTTGACATAGTGCGAATTCATAAATTTTCTCATCTAGATGATAAAGCTACTGATAAAGAAAACTCATGCAAATCATCCTTCAAAGCCATGCAAAAGTTTGCATTGTCAGACGAAAAAGTAAAACTACAATTGGCAAAAGAACGCCAAATAGTAGCTCAGTCAGAATTTAATGTTGTTGATACAGATGAAGATGATGATGAAAACTGGCAAGCTACTTTGGAATTAGACAAAAATGGTGTGGTAAAAAGTAGCCTGTCAAACATGGCCAATATTATTCGTAATGATAAAAACTTAAAAAACATTGTATATAATGATCTAAAATCCAGTCTAGATGTAAAAGGAGAACTTCCTTGGAAACAAGCAAAACCTGGCTGGAACGACGCAGACTTATCTTGTATAAAACTTTATTGTGAAAGAGTCTATAAAATATGGTCACCTTCAAAATTCAAAGATGCATTGCTTGGCGTAGTTTCATCAGAGCGAATTTATCATCCAATCAAAGAATACTTTAGCACCCTTACTTGGGATAAAACACCTCGTATAGACACACTTTTGATAGATTATCTAGGTGCAGATGACAACCCCTATGTAAGAGCAGTTACTAGAAAAACTCTATGTGCAGCAGTTGCTCGTATTTATGAACCAGGAATTAAATTTGACTCCATCCTTGTACTGAACGGACCTCAAGGAATAGGAAAATCTACTTTATTTTCAGTGTTAGGGAAAAAGTGGTACTCAGACTCTCTAATAATATCCGATATGAAAGACAAATCATCAGCAGAAAAACTGCAAGGCTACTGGATTTTGGAACTGGGAGAACTTGCTGGAATAAGGAAAATGGATGTGGAAACTGTGAAATCTTTCATCACCCGCACGGACGATAAATTTAGACAGTCTTATGGAGTTAATGTGGAAAGTCATCCTAGAAGTAATATTATCGTTGGTACAACTAATTCAGAAGATGGCTTCCTTAGAGATGTAACAGGAAACCGTAGATTCTGGCCTGTTTATGTTACGGGTAAAGGTAAACACAAGCCTTGGGATTTGAAAGATGTAGATCAAATTTGGGCAGAGGCCATAGTAAGATACAAGGAAAAAGAAGAATTATTTTTAAAAGGAGATACATTAATTCATGCTAATATGGCCCAAAAACAAGCCATGGAACATGACGAAAGAGAAGGCATAATCCTTGAGTACCTGGAAAAATCACTCCCAGAAGATTGGAATAGCAAGAATTTGTATGAAAGACGTAACTTCATTCATGGTTATGAAGATTTTGAATCTAGTAAAATTAAAGGCTCTATAAAAAGAGAAAAAGTATGTATTATGGAAATTTGGTGTGAGTGTTTTGGTAATAATCGTCAGGATTTGAAGCGTGGAAATTCTTATGAGATTGAGGGTATTTTGAATAGGATTGGCGGCTGGGAGAAACTTTCTTCTAATAAGTCTGGCAAGACTAGGTATCCTTTGTATGGTCCTCAGAGGACTTTTGTTAGGAAGTTTAGTTAATTTTTAGAAGTATTTATAATAACCTTGTAGTTTCTTTTAAAATAGAACCCCCACTAAAAATATTGTAAATCTAAATATTCTTAGTAGGGTGTTTTATTTATATATATTTTTCTTTTATCTCCATTTCTTTTGCTATTCCTTTTATTAAAACATTATAATGAGTTATATAGCCTTTTTTCCTCATTTGAAAATTCTTTTCCACCATATTTTTTTTGACAATGTTTTCATTATTTAAGTTATACCATAGGCTCCATATATCTAAATCATCTATATTACCATACTCTTTTTTTAATACTTTAGAATAATCGTCATAGATGTTACTTTTCCTTATTGTTTTTTTCCCAAATCTACAAATTTCTACTTCAGAGGTTTCCAAATATTCACTTCTATCCACATTCCATCTATCTACTTCTATAAAATATATTTGTCCTTTATTATTTATAACTAAGATATTATCATAGTCTAAATCCTTATTCAAATACTCCTTAATTGTATAAAAAATCTTCATCATTATGCTAAATCTTTTTTTAATAAGATTTCTATAGATAACTTCTAAGTCATTCTTCTTGAAACAATAATTTTTGTGTACCCTATTCTTCACCAATGAAGTTTGTATTAATATGGAATCTTCAATAGATTCAATATGATTCCATGTAATTTTATAATCTTCATTACAATTATTTTGTATCTCAATATCAATATATCTTTTTAGTTTCTCTACTGAATATATGTATTCTTGTGATATATAGTCTACATTATCTGATACAATTTTAATTTTATTTTTATCATTATTAGGTAAATTATGCCATCTATTTATTGCATCAAAACTATTATCTTTGCCTTGTTTTTCTAAAATGGTTGCATAATCATTATATATTCTACCAATCCTTAAAATTTTTTTACCTAATCTACACAGGATCATTTCATTAGCCTTCAAATTTATTGGCTCATCGTATTTTTTATTTTTGGTGTATATAGTTCCTTTGCTGTTTATAATTAATATAGACTCATAATTAGGATTGTTTAAAAGCCTTGCTTTTACTATATCTCTTACAAATTTAATGTATAGGTAATCTTTATTTTCTAAGGTATAATATATATTTTTTAAATCTGATATAGTAAAATAATAGTCTACGATAACTTTACTTTTGCATGCATGTGTGCAAAGTTCAGCTCTTTTTTCATACTTTTGATGACTTATTTTTCTCAAATTATTCGGTTCAAAATCTATATGATAATCAAATTTATTGGCTATATGTCTATTATTTAAAGCCTTTAAATATACAGCTACTTTTCCTTTTATTTCAATCATATCCCCTACTTGTAATGATTCTAATAGATTAAATTTTGATTTTTCATACCATAAATGATCTGTTAGAAATTTATTATTTTCTACATTTATAATTTTAGTAAGTAATACTCTATTTTTTTCATTATTATCATTTTCTATTTTTCCTACTATAGCACTTACAGTTATTTCTTCTCCTAAATATGGTTTTAAAGATTTTCTCATATACTTGTCCCCCTTTTTCATGTCAAATTACCCTACAATTACATATGTTATCATTTATTACAGTTTTTGCAATATCAGTAAGTATGGTAACTAAGTATAACTATTATCATTTCTATAAAATACCTATTTACCACACATTTGTTTAAAATAAAAAAACTTGTCTAAATTAGAAAATAAAAATTATATTTAACAATAAAAATATAGGAAAATTAAGACTTCTGATTTATAATTAGATATAAAAATATTTTAGATAAACTTTAATATTAAATGTACAAATATTGTAAATATAAAATTTTTAAGGAGAATTCTATTTATGAAACAAAGACCAAGGTCAATAGATGGTACACTTAGAAAATCATTCTTACGTGTTCCTGAGGCAATTAGAGAATGCAGTGGTATAAATATTTTCGGAAAACGAATTAAATCCCTTGTTTTTTCAACTGACTTAGCAATTATAAAAAACGTAAATGCTGATGCAGTAATAGCTGTATATCCATTTACGCCTCAGCCAATAATTACACAATCTATTATTATGGCTTCTGATATTCCAGTTTTTGCAGGAGTTGGTGGAGGTCTTACAAAGGGAATTCGTTCAGTTATGTTAGGTACCAATGCTGAATTGCAAGGTGCTATTGGTGTAGTTGTTAATGCTCCAACATCTAACGGTGTAGTGAAAGCCTTATCCAACGCACTAGACATACCTGTTGTTGTTACTATTGTAAACGACGATACAGATATTCAAGCAAGAATAGATGCTGGCGCCACTATTTTTAACGTTTCAGCTTCTGTTGATACACCTAGGATAGTTGCAAAAATTAGACAGGCTTATCCTGACTTTCCAATAATAGCTACAGGTGGACCTACTGAGGAGAGTATAAAAAAAACCATAGCTGCTGGTGCAAATGCAATCACTTGGACACCACCTTCTGTTTCTCAATTATTTAAGGATGTAATGAATTCTTATAGAGAAAATTTGGATGCACATTAGTGTGTCGTTTTGATATAGAAAATACTATAAATCCAAAAGGGATACTATATTTATCACAATAGTATCCCTTTTATTCTTGCATTTTTATAAGTTGTTTAATCTAAAATGCACATTCAATACGGTTGATATTTCTATAATCTACAGCCATTGGTACAAATCTAATTCTACTTCCTTCACAAGATATTCTATATCCTTGAATACTTCTTCTATCAGCTCTATCTACTACCATAAAGAAGTTAGAAGGGCTAAAACCTCTTCTCATTTCTATTCTAACTATTGCCATTCTTCTACAGTTATTTATAGTAAATTTTCCCCCACCTGGTGATATAAAAGGCTGAGGAGATTGTCCTTGGCCAGGAGGAAAAGGCGGCCCTCCACCAGGAAATGTAAAAGGTTGCAAAGATGCTTCTCCACCAGGAAATGCAAAAGGTATAGTAGATACTTCAACATCATTTACATTATCATCTGTTTCTGAATTGTTGTTATCACTTTCATTGTTATATTGTTCGTCGTTATATTGTTCGTCGTTATATTGTTCGTCGTTATATTGACCATTGTCGTTATATTGTTCGTCATTATATTGACCGTTGTTATATGGACCGTTGTTATATTGACCATTGTTGTTATATGGTCCGTTGTTATATGCCCCATTATTATATGGCTCGTAATTCATGTCTTCTTCTGAAGGCATTACAGGCTCAAATAAACTGGCAACTTCTGTATATTCACTTCTCATATCCGCATCTGGATATGCTTCTTGTATCCCCCCAAGATATACAGCCATAAATTTGTAATAATTGTCCCAATATTCTTTCCAATAATTTGTGTCCATTGTTGATTCTCCTTTTTGTTATATAAATATTGTTCCATATATCATATGCAAATCTAGGAGAATGGTTCTTGTTTATAGGGGGTAAATAGGCGGGATTGAAAAAAGAAACATGCCTTTATTTTAGTGGAAAGCTCAATAAATTTTAATTACTCTATATTATTTCTTTTCTCCATTAAAATTGTATTTCTCCAATTCCCAAATTTATCTTTACCTATTTTTTCTCTATAGCCAACTTCTCTAAAACCACATTTTTTATGTAATTCTATACTTGCTAAATTATCTTGAAAAATTCCAGATTGCAAGGTCCAAATTCCTAGCTTTTCACTTTCATCTACAAGCTTTGTTAGTAACTTATATCCAATACCCTTTCTTTTATAATCATTGTGGATATATACACTTATTTCTGCTACGCCATCATATACACATCTACTTGAAATAGGTGTTAATGCTACCCATCCAACAACTTTATCATTATTTACTACCACATATCTACCATCCTTTAAATGAGCATTATCCCACTCTTCATAGTCTGGGATACAAGTTTGAAAAGTCCCCATATTTGTATCAATTCCCTGTCTATAAATTTCTTTAACTTGAAGCCAATCATGTGTATCCATTTTTCTAATAAAATAATCCATACTATTCCTCCTAAGTTATATTATTTTAATATATTCATCTATACTCAAATATTATTCAATTAGTATGGCCTTGTAAACTATCAATAACTCCATCTCAGATAAATTCAAGGACCAAGCCCTTGTTTCTAATCATTTGATTTATTCTATATAATAGTGTAAAATCTTCATGTCAAAATTTATTATTTGGAGAGAAATATGAGTGAAAATATTCAAGCACGAGATTTAAAATTAGAAAATTCATTTGTTGAGTTTATAAAAAAAGAATGTGTTCTAGCTATAGCTCTTACCCTTGCTATAATTAGTTCCTTTGTTTCCACACCTAAAATGTCATACATTGACTTTAAGGTACTTATACTATTATTTAATCTTATGACAGTTGTTGCTGCTTTTAAAGAATTAAAAGTACTAGATAGCATAGCTGTAAATTTATTAAAAAAGTGTGATACTTACACTTCCATATCATTGGCATTAGTATTTATAACATTTGTATCTTCCATGATTGTTACTAATGATGTTGCACTTATTACATTTGTTCCTCTTAGTATAGTTATTGCAAGAAAAGCTAATATTAATGTGCTAAAAATAGTTGTACTACAAACATTAGCCGCTAATCTTGGAAGTAGTTTTACTCCAATGGGTAATCCTCAGAACTTATTTATTTATTCTTTTTATAATTTAAGTCCTATGGACTTTTTTAAGATAACTTTACCTGTAGTTGTTTTATCCATATTATTTTTAGTTTTCCTTGTTTTTAAAGATAAGAAGATGAATTTAAGTTTAGATTTAGAAGATGTTAAAATTAATAACAAAAGAGATGTTTACTTATTTAGTATATTATTTTTAATAATCTTATTATCAGTTTTTCATGTTATTGATTATAGAGTTACTTTTTTAATAACTATAGTTATGGTTTTTCTTTTAAATAAAAACTTATTTTCACAAGTTGATTATTCATTATTAGTCACATTTGTTGGATTTTTCATATTTGTAGGTAATATGTCTACTATGGATGTGGTTAAAAACTTTATGGAGGGTATTTTAGGTAGTCCTCAGTCTACATTTTTGTCTTGCGTTGTATCTAGTCAGTTTATTAGTAACGTTCCTGCTACTATGCTTTTGTCTGGATTTACTCATCAATTTAAGGAGCTGCTTTTGGGTGTAAATATTGGTGGCATGGGTACTTTGATAGCTTCTCTTGCTAGTGTTATTTCTTATAAGATTTATGCTGGTGAATTTGGAAATGATGATTATATGAAGTCTTTTACTTTTTATAATGTTTTAGGTTTGGCTGTTTTTGTACCCCTTGTTTATGTTTTTGTTGTATTGTAGTAGATTTAATATGAGGAGTATATTGTGTTAATCAAACACAATATACTCCTTATTTTAATTGATATTATTTAAGTCCAAGTTTTTGTCTTTTACTTATTATATGAGCTTCTATATCCTTTGCAGCTTCAACTGGATCATCTCCTAAAGCTACTTTACCACCTGTTAACCCCTCAACATCTTGTGTAAGAAGTTTTACTAATTCAGGAGCACCAGTAACAAATGGAGTAGGGGATAAATGTGTATATGCTCCGTATGCTACTGCAAAAATACCATCTATAGTAGCCTTTTGTTCCATCCACTCCGGAGCAGTAACAGCTATAGGAAGGTCTGGAATATCAAGATCAAGATGATCTGCTAAAGCAGTAACAAGCATTGATATTCTACCTGTATCAGTACAAGTACCAAAACTTAGTACAGGAGGTATTTGAAGCATATTACATACTTCCTTCAAGCCTTCTCCTGCATATTTTTCTATAGCATCTAAGTTGCATAATCCTGCTACTTCAAGACCATGATTACCACAACCACCAGCTACTACTAATATATCTCTTTTTATTAGTTCTTTTGTTATATTAACTGTATTCCAGTCTTGAGGACCATTTCTAAGTGTAGAACAGTTTGCAAGTGCAACAATACCTTTTATTTTACCTGATGTAATTACATCAACTAATGGATCAAGTGAATTGCCAAGAGCACCTAAAACAGCTTCTGTTGAAAATCCTGCTATAGCTTTTGTAACATGTTTAGGTACCATAGGTTCGATTTTTCCATGTCTTTTCTTAAAGTTATCTATTGCTATTTCAATTAGATTATTTGATATTTCATTAGCTTGTTCTGGGTAATATGGCATTTTATGTTCTGCACCTGGTACACCTATTATTGTACTTAGACTAACTAATGCTACTTGATATTTTTCAGCGTATTGATCTATAGCTGGTGGTGAACAGTTTTCTTCCATAGCAATTGCATCTACTGTACCAGTAGCAAGAAGTGGTTCTATAGTTAACCAGTTACCCATAAGACCAACAAATATATCGTCAACTTCGTATCTTTGTAATAATTCTTGTCCTGTTTCAATAGAACCAATTACTCTAATTCCTTTAGCTCCAGCAGCTATAGCTTCATCTTTATATTCGCCTTTTCTAAGTTTTTCTATAGTAAGGGCACCTATCCAAGGTTGATGTCCATTAAATACTATATTTACATAGTCAGGATCCATTATACCTAAGTCAACATCTACCTCATGAGGCATAGGTGTTCCAAATAATATATCTTGTACCATTTCAAGACCTATTAAAGCTGTATATATAGTAGATAAACCTAATCTAAGACCTTTTATGGCAAGTGATACATAATCTCCATCCACATTTGTTAAACAACTTGCAATTGAGTTTTGAACTTCATGGTCAACACCAGAAGGATAAATATGTAGATTTTCCCATACTGCTATTCTTTTCTTTGGAGCAAAGGCTTGTGTCATTATACTAGGTTCATCAGGTCCTGCTTTCATATCTTTATCAAGTAAATCAGCCAATTGGATAGCAAGTTGATTAATATCTTGATTAGCATCTATTCCTACTTTTTCACACATCCATTTTAATTTAGCTTCATCTTTGATTTCAAATGGAGATTTACCTTCACCAGTGGCTCTAAGTGTTCTATATGCTTCATATGCGTGATGTGCATATGTAGCTGCACCCATTATATTTCTCATAAGGAAATTTCTCATAGCCATGGCATCTGGTCCGATACCACAAACCCCTTTATCAACTCCTGTTTTTTCATTAATTCTACAAGGACCTTGTGTACATAATTGACAACTTAGACCTTGAAGACAAAACTTACATCTTATTTTTTCTTGTGGGTCCCATCTTGAAAACACACTTGAAAGGCCATCAGTTTGTATTCTCTTTAACATTTCTTCAACGGAGTCATGATAACTTACACGGCCTTCTAATTTTTCTTTAATTGTTTCACTCATATTTTTTATTAATCTCCTTCCTATATTTTCTTATTATTTGATATCATTTAATATTATTTGCATATTACTTGACATTATTCTAATATTTCCATTTTGTTATAGTATAAAATATTGTGATAAAGGGGTGAAATAAATCTTCCAGTAGATTGTACGAAAAAGGGATGAACTCTATGTGAGTTCATCCCTTCATCTTTGTGGAACTATCTTTTTATAAGTATTAAACATGTTCTCCATAATCAAAGGTATGGCAACATGCATTGTATTCACCTATTTGAACACTTTCTGCATAACATACTTTATTTTTATTATATTTACAATTATGAGCTTCACATTTTATATCAGATGGTTTTGTAGTTGAGTTACCTGAGCTATTTACAAAACTGCTATTAGAGTTATTAAAAAATGATTCCTTTTCTTTAGGGTCTCCAGATAGACTATTTACAATACTGTTATTATCTTCATCTACAAAACTTGTACAAGTAGTTCCTTCAACGGATACTGCACCTAGTCCACTTACATGTATGTAACCTGCTTTACATTCATAATCTCTATTATGTGCACAATCTGTTGCGTTACATTTTAAATTCCCTCTTTGCATTTCGCTTACCTCCTTGATAAATATCTATTTTATTATTTCCAAAAGGTAAAATATAATTCGATTTGATGTTTTTAATTTTCAATATAAATAGTAGTTACATAATGTGTTCTTATATCCTTCTCTCCTTCTTTTTTATATGTAGTCTTAAACATTATGTAATGTCCCTTGCTCTCTTTAAAATATAATTTATAGGATTTTTCATTATCTTTAAACTCTCTTGCAATGTACTCAGCTTCTTTATCTTTACAGGGTATTTTTTTTACATTATCTTTATTTAGTTCCTTAGAAACATAATCTTCTACAAAACTTTCAATTGACTCTTTCTCACTAAAACAGTAGGCTTCTATTGTATCTTTACTATCTTGATCAAGTAGTTTAAATAAAGGTATTGCTGTAAATGAATTTAAATTTATCTCATCTTGGTTAATATCTTCAAACTCATATGTAAGTTTTTCTAAGACAGTAAATCCAAAATAATCATTTTTATAAACGCCTTTATCAACATACCCTTGTAAATTATTTGATTTACATCCACTTAAAAAAATCATGATTAATAAGATATAAATATTTATGTATTTTTTTTCTTTCATATTATCATCCCTTTCACTAATTTGTTTGAGATGCTGTTCTTAATGCTATGTTATCCCTTACATATATTTAAGAATATACTATATGATTTTCGATTTTAGTTCTATAATTTTCCACATTATTAAGGATTTGTAATATGTTTCAATTTTCAGAGTTAAAAGGGTATCTTTCTGATTATGTGCTAAAAGACAAAATAAAAGGAACCACCAAACTATAAAGTCTAGTAATTCCAAGTGTTCTACATTTCTACGTCTATGTATTGGTGAAAATTATTCGTAACAATCAAATCCTATTTTTAACTTTTAAGGTTAATTATTATAGGCTCGTCTACATTCTAATATAAATTTATTTATTGTTCTAAATATTTATCAAATATTATTGTTGCCAGTTCTTCCTTTGTTAAAGTTTCAAGACTTGGTATATCAGATAAGTCCATTTCCAATAAAAATTCTCCGCACTCTACTTCTAGATATGACCCACTATCATCTGATTTGATTTCCCATCCTTCTAAGTCTGCTACTATATTGGCAATTCTTTCTTCTTTAGTCATTTTTACACCTCTTTATCTTAATGTATGTATAATTTAGTTTAACTTTTATTTTAAATTTTATCAATCCAGTTAGTAAATATAAAGTAGTAATTTTTTTATATGCTGGTATTCTTTTTTCTTATCGTAACTCAAAAGATTTACAATTATTATTTTTCACTTCTATAAAATATTATCTACAAATAAGTCTGGAAAAACAAGATACCCATTATATGGTCCTCAAAAAACATTTGTCAGAAAATCATCTTAAGAAGGAAGGTACTAAATAAGACACAAGGGAACTACACATTATGTGCTTATGTATCCTAGCGGCAAATGGGAACTTAATCAAGGCAACAATTTGTAAAGCAGTAAAATACAGGTGTGTAACTAGTAGTGTGCTTACTGTTCTTATAATATATACTAGAGTAATAAATAATAATATAATATAGGAAATAGGCGCACGCACACACATATACACGTATATACGTATATAGAAAAGTTTGACCATAAAGAACGGACTAAAGAACGCAATGTAGGCACACCTGATTCGGGCAGAAATAAAGATGAATGTTTTAATTGAAGGTTTCTCCTCAAAAAAACCAGGGGTCAATGTCATCAACTTAATGATTTTCAATGAGGCTGTCGCATAAACGATTGAAAAATCGTTGGGCGATAGCTCCTTTTTACTTATTTAAAACTCAAAACTACTGAAAATAATTTTATTTCACTTATATTTACTAAAAATAAGCATGACAAATAAAGGTATTTGAAATACCGTTTTTTTAGCTATCTATATTAAAATTAAGCGATTTTCTTTAAAGGATGAAGGGATGTTTTACATTTTCCATTTTGTATTTTATTATGCAATTTATTTATGTTATAAGCCATTCCTAATAAAATACATTCCGCTAAAATATTTTTTTCACCTTTACATAAAAACCTTCTAAATTCCATGTTTTGTTTTATTTGAGCGAATGCTCCTTCGGCTTGAATACTTCTATTCATTCTTAGTTGAATACCTTCGGTACTCACTATTCTTTGTAAATTTCCTTTACGTTTTTCATTAAATACTTTTGAAATATTAAGTTTTTTAGTTCTATCTTCTAAAGGAGTTTTACAGTTATTTCCTTTAATGCATTTAGTTTTAAATTGACATCCTTTACAATCTTCGCACATATAACAAGTTATTTCACACTTGTATCCAGTTGTACTTTTTCTGGTTTTTGTGCTAGTAACAGTTAATTTCTTATTGTTTTTACATAGATAATAGTCATCTTTATCGTTGTAAGACATATTATCCATTCTACCAATATCATTTTTATATTTTCTTGTTTTACTAATTTCATAATTAGCTGGTTTTATAAATGATTGTTGTCCATTTTTTTCTAGATGTACATAGTTTTCTTCACTTTCATATCCTGAATCAGTTATTACTTTAGGATATTTAAAACTTAAATATGACTCTGCATTTTGTAAAAATGGTATTAGAGTAGTTGTGTCAGCTGGTTGAGGTCCTGCACTTATCCAGACTATATATTCAGAATCAACTCCAAACTGAACGTTGTAAGCAGGTTTTAATTGACCATTTTTCATATGATCTTCCTTCATTCTCATGAAAGTGGCATCTTTATCTGTTTTAGAGTAGCTATTACGTTCACCCATTATATGTAAATCTTTAGTGTATTTTTTTAATCTATCAATATAGCTATCTAATTCTTCAATAGATTTTTGAATAGGCGATTTTCTTTTACCTTTACCATAAACAAATACAACATCTTCTTCATTTGCTATTTTCTTAAGTTTTTTTAGTAATTTTTTTAGATGATGCATTTTGATTTTGTTTTTATAAATTAATTTGATACCAAAATCTTGTTCACATTTTAAAACGAAATTAGGTATTTTATCCATCATTTTTTGCATATTTTTTGTTACAGCTTTTTTCCAAACAAAAGTATATCTATTAGATGACGCTTCTATTTTAGTACCATCTATAAATATTGTTTCTTTTGAAATTTCATTTTTATCTGCAAGCATATTTGCTAATTGGGCAAGTAATTCTTCAGATACTGGTGCGAAATGTATACTACGAAATCTGGCAATTGTTGAATGATCTGGAGCGGAGGCTCCGCCTAAAAGATACATAAAATTAACATCTCTTTTGCATGCATTTTCTATTTTTCTTGAAGAATATAAGCTATTCATATATCCGTAAACAATGATTTTTAACATTTCTCTTGGGGTTATTGTATTTTCTCTAATTCGAGAATAAGTCTGATATAACTTTTCTAAATTCATCTCCTCTATAGTTTGACTTAATAACCTCACTGAATCATCTTTTGGAATTAAATAATCAATCTCTAGTGGTAATTTTAATTGATAATTATCACCATACTTAGTATAATCAATTTGTATAATATTTTGTTTGGTCATAAAATAATTATACAAAAATCCCAAGATCTTTTGAACTTGGGATTTATTTTTTTATGCAAAAAGGGCATCGCCCTATTTTTTTAGTGCGACAGCCCCATGTTTAATTTATAAACAACTGATTGAGTTATATAATCAGCTATATAAATAATTTTATTAAAAGGTGATAGAACTTACCCCCTCCCAGCTTAATAGGCCTTTAGATGATATTCTTACTAGCTATTTCTTTTAGCATTTTGATTATATTTGTTTATTCCAGTATAGGGTTTTCTAGGATAACTTCTTACAGGTCTTATAGGGACTAAATTCGAAACTATTTCATCTATCATTGAAGTATACATATTTCTACTAGGATCATCATCTTCTTCTAATGCTATCATTATTACATAGTCTCTAAATGTAGCAAGTTCTTGACATAAACTGTCAAGAACTGCACCTCCCGGGGGAAATTCAAGGACGAAGTCCTTGTTGCTATCTATGATTTATTTTCTTAAACTAAATCTAATTTTATTCTATTGGTAATCTTATAATTTAAAATTAGTATTCTAAATTATAATTATCATTTAAATTGCCATATATCTTTTCTCCAAATGGTAGAAATTTAATATACTTATCCATATATTCAAAATCAGGTATTTTTTCACCATCTTCAATAATATAAGGTAATTTTATTTTTAGTTTTCCTAGCCTATCTCCCGCTACCCTTCCATATGAAAATCTAAAAAATTCAATATTAATTACTACAGCAATAAATTTTAGAAAATTTATATTTTTATCAAGTTTCCATAAATATTCTTGATATTTTTTCTCTCTTAATATCAAAGCTTTTACTCTTGTACCTATATAAAAATCACTAGACTGTACTGTTGCAAAAAAATTTCCTCTATCAGCTAAACTTATTGTATTTTTATGTGAAAAAAGCTTATATGACTTATATTTATCATAATTTGATAAATCAATAGTTGTACAAGTAATTCCATTATTGCTTTTACCATTACCTATTACATTGTGCTCACCAGGTATTAATTCATAGTAAATTAAATCTCTGCCTGTATAAATCTCAAATATATCCTCTAAAATAAAATTACTCCATGAGTTTATATCTAAATCTATGCTAGGTTTATTTCTAGTATTTAATTTTTTAAATTTAACTTTTGTATATATATTTTTTATATAAGTACCCATGTAGTCCCAATCTGGTAACCCTTCATTAGTTGCTGGTAATAAAATCTTTTCTTTTTCTATTCGTCTATTACTTATCTCCCTTGCAAAATTATATTTATATTTAATAGACTCTAAAATAGGTTTCAAGTATAACGCTATTTCTTTTGTTAATGTAATATATTTATTTTTTAACCATATTACAGTTACATGATCTGATGCTACAAAATTATAATCATGAAAAAATAAGTACCCAACACTACCACTATTAGATAGTGTCATCTTATTTTTGTATACCTTCATTTTTTCAGGTGGTGTAATATAATTATATATACCATTATTCTTCTTAGTAGATGATATATATGCTGTTTCTCCATTTATCTGCTCTATTTCTGTTAACCTACTTCCTCTTTTAAATTCAAATATCTCATCAAATTGGAATAGCTTTTTTTCCGCATTATTCATATGATTCCTCCATACTTTGTTCTACATTTTGACCACAATATGGACAATACCTAAAGTCTTCTTCTACTTCGTTAAAACAAGAAGGACATTCAAATTGTTTATTATAGTAATCAGCTACTATATTCATTAAATTAACTTCTGTAATTTCCTCATCTAACAAATCAAGTTCAACTTCAGCTTCAAACAGAAGTTGTTCTTCTATTGCGGATATAAAATCTTTTTCACTCAAACAACTATAATCGGTTTCTGAATGAGCATATATTAACCATTCATCATTATCTTTTAGTTTTGTCTTTAATAATGTAACATTATCTTCCTTACCTTCAGGATTTTTTATTTTTTCTAACATATTATTTTTAATATTATTCCACTTGCCACAGATATCGGTTCTACCTTTATTTTTTGTTAATATAAATCCGTCATCTTTTAAATCATAAAATATAACCTCTTTATCTCCTTGAGGTGTACCAACTTCGAATACAGATATTGCTGTATTACTTGCCGCATTAGGTTGGAATAGATCTCCAGGCATATTAATAACATACTTTAATGTATTTTGTGATAAAATAGATTTTCTCATGTTATTTTCTTTAAAATATGTAGATAATGGAGCTATCATTATTACATATTTAGATACATGATTTAGTAATCTCTCTAAGAATTGAATCTCTTTCTTTGTCGGATTAGACGAACTATCCTTCCCTCCATAAGGAGGATTTATAAAACCTATAGTGGGTATTATGCCTGATTCATTTAGTTGCTTCAATTCATCATCTGCATTTCCACTAAAATAATCCTCATAGTAAATTTGTGATTTTCCATCACCCCTGAATATCATATTAGATATTGCTAGAGAATACATTGTTTGATGAATCTCAAATCCTATCAATTGATTACTTTTAACTGAGTTATATATTGATTGGGCTTGTAGTTTTCTTTCTTGATAAATTGTAGATTTTATATTATCTGCTGTTTTTTTATGTAGCTCACTTATCTTTTCAGCAATATCTTCTTTTTCTGCATCTGAATATAAAAGTTTATCATAATATTTGTCATTTTTATCAAATTCATCATTTATATTTTGGATAATATTTATAACTTTTAATATTTCAATATCATCACTATTTCCTATCTTATCTATAAGTACTCTAGTCTTTTTACTTTGAATATTTTCATATAATTGCAATAATTTATTCATTCCTGCAACTAAAAAGGCTCCTGTACCACAAGCTGGATCTAATATTACATCATCACAATCTATCGGTATTAATTCTGTAAAAAGAGTAGTAATGTGATGTGGAGTTAATACAATTCCTTTTTTTACATTTGAAACACCTGCAAATCTTAAGAATTCTTCATAAAATTTACCAATAATATCATAATTACTTATTATTTGAAATTTTGATACTACATTGGTTCTCAATTCATCTAGTATATCTATTAACACATTACTTGTTGTTAGGATTGCATCTTGTTTAACAAAACCTAATTCTGTACTAATAACTGCCCTTTTATTTTCCATTATCCCTTCTTCTTTCAAAATCTTATCAACTCTAGGCTGAATAGATTCAGCAACAGTAAGTGGGCTCCATGATTTATATTGTCTAATAAAATTATTATCTATATTTTTATTATCATACTCAAATAAGCATATCATTAGTGCCGATAATAATATGGGTCTTTTTTGTGAGTCAATAGTTCTTAATTTTTTATTAATCTTTTTAGATGAATTAGTAATATTAGATATTAAATCCTCCTCAACTGCATTGTTGTAAATATTAATATAGTCATCTTCATTAATTATAGTTTTTATTTCAGTTTTTTCACATATCCCATCTTGTATTAATACATATGTAGATATTCTATGATTATATACGTCTTCTAAATTTCCTGATATGGCTATCCCTACAATTCTCCAATCTAAAAAATAATTCTTAATTATTTCTTCTTGAATATTACTTTGCTTAAAAAAACTCATATACCAAAGTATACCGTCAACAGCATATCTAGCTGGAATAAAATCACTATCCTTGCCAAATATCTTAATTTTTTCTGATTTTTTTGTTATTTTTGAATTTGTTATTGCTTTCAATACATATGTATCAATTGTATTATTTTTATAACTATTTGATATATGTTCACCTATAGATGGCTTATCTTCAATTATTATTAGCAACTTTTTATGCTCATTAACATAAATATGATCTGGTATTCCTATATTCCCCTCTCCAGACTTAGATGTTATTGATAATACTTTATTTATCTCTACATTATCTGTATAATCCCCCCAATTAAATTCATATTCAAGGTTATCTAGTATTCTTGCTATTTGTCTATCATTTTTATCCTTCTTGGGCATATTCTCCTCCTATAATATGTGTATATATACATATATATTATGAAGGCAGTTGATATTTTCCATTTTTTATAAAATATATTATCAATAAATAAAAAAACTACTAAGCCATAAACTTAGTAGTTCTTTGTACTCTTTCGTGGTTTTGAATGGTGGAGATGATTCACTACAATCATACCCACGATTTATTTTTACACAAATTTATATAATTTTCATTACCAAATATCATACAAGAAAGCAGTTCTCATTGTTATTAAATCATAAAGTACACTAAAAATAATACACCTAATCCGCACATTACAGGGTGAACTTTCTTTATTTCACCTTTACATGCCATTAATACAACATAAGCTAAAAGTCCAAAGGCAATTCCTTCTCCTACACTATATGTTAAAGGCATTAGTATTATTGTTAAAAATGCTGGTATAGCTACTTCTGACTTACTCCAGTCTATTTCTGCAAATGACATACATAAAAGTGATCCAACTATTATTAAGGCCGGTGCTGTAACTTGAGTAGTTACTACACTTAATAATGGTGAGAAGAATAAACTTAATATAAATAATCCAGATGCTACTACACTTGAGAAACCTGTTTTAGCACCAAGACCTATTCCTGATAAAGACTCCATACAAGAAGTTGTATTAGTTGTCCCAAATATAGCTCCTATACAAGTTGCTACAGAATCAGCAAGTAATGCTTTTGAACCATTTTCCACAGTCCCATCTTCTTTTATTAAACCTATTTTTGAACCAACTGCCACTAAAGTTCCCGCTGTATCAAAGAAATCCATAAATAAGAAAGTAAATACAACTAACATCATTTGAGGATTAAATACATCTTTTAAATGAGTAATTGCTACACCAAAAGTTGGTGCCATTGATGGAGGCATTGATACAATTGCAGTTGGAGCATCCACAACTCCAGTAACTACTCCAGCTATAACTGTTATAATTATTCCTAAAAATATTGCTATATTAACTCCTCTTACCATTAATATTGCAATTACAGCAAGTCCAAATAATGATATTAATACTGATTTATCAGATAAATTTCCTAAACCAACAAATGTAGCTGGATTTGCTACTACTATTCCTGCATTTTTTAAACCTATAAACGCTATAAAAAGTCCGATTCCTGCACTAACTGCATGTTTCATATCATTTGGTATTGCTTTTATTACAAGTTCTCTCAATCCTGTAATAGATATAATTAAAAATATAATTCCTGATAATAAAGTTGCTGAGATAGTAGTTTGCCATGGTACTCCCATACCCATACAAACCCCAAATGCAAAGAATGCATTAAGTCCCATACCTGGTGCTAAAACCATTGGGAATTTCGCTATTGCTCCTATTATAAAAGTTCCCACAGCACTTGCTATTGCTGTAGCTGCAAATACACTTTCTTTTGGCATTCCTACTTGAGATAAAACTCCTGGTACAACAAATAAGATATATGCCATAGTTAAGAAAGTAGTTACTCCGCCTAGTATTTCAGTTTTTAAATTTGTTCCTTTTTTCTCGAATTCAAAATAATTAGAAATGAAATTCATAATATGTCTCCTTATACTTTTCTTTAACTATGTATAAAGGATAATGGAAATATTTTTAGATAGATTTATTTAGCTTAATTAGCGTAAATGTAATCTATTGAATGCAAAAATATACCTTATCGTAGTCAAATCATTGGTGATTTGGTAGAAACCGTTGATCCATTATATCAACTTTATACGATAGCTCTTTTGTTTCACTTATTCTAACATGATTTATAAATAAACACCATATTTTTTTATTAAATTATACTGTAAAATTTTTGGATATGAACTATTACTAGGATTTAAGATATTCATTTTGATTAAGATAAGTAGTCTATATTCTTGATATTTTAGGTTCTATATCGTCTAAATAATCCACCAGTATAAAATAAAATCATATAGGCCATTACATCAATGTAATTCTCGTAAATTTGAATAGTTGAAATTAGGCTACTCCTGTTGAATACTCCACAAAACTAAATATTTAACTTTTTTAATCTTTAATATATACGTATTCTTTATCTATTAAAAATTCTAATGGTTCATTGTATAACTTATTTAATCTATTTATATTGTCAACAAATAATCGAACTTCGCTGCTTCTAGCATCAATAATATTTTTAAGTGTTTTATTAGTTTTATTAGATTCAAACTTTTCTAATCGTCCACTTGTTTCGATTAATACCTCATCTATTGGTGATTTACTTACTACAGGAACTTTAGCAATTAATTTTCCTGAAATTTTGCTTACTCCCGCCAATCCATTTAATAAATGAGATTCCATAGATGTACTGGCATACCCTTCCATCAAATTATAACATTCAGTATATAATTCTCTATATTTTAAAGATGAGTTTTCAATTTGATGAGAAATACTCTTAAGATATTCTGAATCGAAATTGCCAAGCAGTATTACTTCGATGAATGAAGCAAATGAAAAAATATATAAAGCTAATTGATAATCTTTGAATTCTGAATAGATTTTTTTTATCTTATTCTTAACGTTTTGATCACTATGTAAGAATGATTGTTTTTTTAATTTGTTACTGATTTGATTTTGGTGAAAATCAATACTTTGGACGGCATAATGTTTGATGTCTTGAACTAAAATATGTTTATTAACTTTGTATTTCTCATTATCCCAATTATATTTATAATTATTTAGTACATCATATAAAGTATCTAAACTTCCATTTAAATTTGACTTTTCTTTTTGCTTTAAAAATTCAATTATTTCTTGTTGTGTTTCTAATATACAATCAAGTTTTTTGTCTATACCCATTAATGTTACTGCCATAAAAAGCATTGCTGGATTATAAGGCATTGTTGTAATTTGTGTAACGTTATCTTGTTTTATCCATCTAGCTTGACCAATTAATTTGCTATTTGGACCAAGTGCAGTACCTAGTGCTCCTGTTCCATCTTTTGCCTGTGCTAATTTAGCAGCTCCTTCAGGTAAAACACATTTATATAATCCATCAGTATTAATACTCTGTGTTATCGTACGTGTAGCCTCAGATAAATTTGAAAATCCAACCCCTAAAGTAGATAATTTTGATAATGGAAATTTTGTGTATTGTTCAACATTAATTTTTTCACTATGAACAGATGGAATATATTCCATCTCTAGCATTATATTTATTACTTCATTATTATCCTTTGCATCCATAAAAATCTCCTTATTTATTTAAATTTTTTTAATTCAAAGCAATATCTAACTAATAAATTTCTACAAAATACCTGTTAAAACCTCTTTAATTTATATTTTCATAAAATTAATAATTGTGTGCTAAAAGGCAAAATAAAAGGAACTACCAAACTATAAAGCCTAGTAATTCCAAGTATGATACGTTTCCACGTTTATGTATTGGTGGATATGATTTGCTACAATCAAACCCACAATTTAAGTATTATCATCCTTGTCGTTATAAATAGCTAAATATTTTTTCATAGAGTCAGAAAAATTTAATACAACAAATGCTATAACACATGTAAACATAAACGCCTCTATTGCTGCTGTAAATTTAGCTAAATATGTTAATGGTAAAACATCCCCATACCCTAGCGTTGTAAAAGTAACGAAGCTAAAGTACAATAAGTCCAAATATGGCATTCCATTATTACTTAATTGAAAAGCCTCATTATTATCAGAATATATAACGCAATAAATATTAGTAAAGACGACTATTAATAGTAATAAGTTTAAAATTAATATCGCCATATTAGGCTCTTTCTTGCACTCAACTATCGATATAATTACAGGAAAAATATACATTATTCCTAGTAAACCAATCATTTTCAAAATTAATTTAAAATTTTCATCAGATACTATAGTTGTTATATAACCAATTATAATAAATTGAATAATCAGACCTATTATTGATAAATAAATATTAGCTTTAATTTTATCTATGTATTTCATCCCTAAATCCTTTAAATTATAATACATCTATGTCTTCTATATAACTAAATCCTATGTTAAACTCTCTTTTATCATCAAGTAATAAATATAAAATATCATCTTCTTCCTCATCTTTA
The DNA here is from genome assembly GCF_051148895.1 of Terrisporobacter vanillatitrophus. Lineage (GTDB taxonomy): Bacteria > Bacillota > Clostridia > Peptostreptococcales > Peptostreptococcaceae > Terrisporobacter > Terrisporobacter vanillatitrophus. The sequence continues at coordinate 481,395 of NZ_CP154625.1, read as the reverse complement.
CCTAACTCCATAGACAATACTATACCTTCATTTATATTCCCATCAAAATCGCTAACTTTTACTTTATCACCTAATTCAATATACATGTCCATACCACCTAAATTATTTTCTTTCGTAACTTTTATACATGGTATAATATTTGTAATTATCATAATTTCACTCATCCCTTCCAATAATATATTTTATTATTAAAAAATATTCTTGTAATACTTCTTCCTTCTTTCTACTCTATTAGTAAGCTGAGGGTTTAAAATTTCAATTATATATCTAGCAATTAACTCTAAAAATATATTAACATCATTAATGTGCTTGTAATTATTTAAATAATCATATCTAGCATTTAGCCTACCACCTCCACCATGAGCCACTGCATTTCTTCCTGTTTTATATATAATTTCTCCAATACTCTTATTTTTTAAATATTCATGTTTGCTCCATTCTTTTTTTATAATTTTAACTTCCTTTTTAAGGTTGCATACTAAATTTACAATATGTTTACTTTCATTATCTATTTTTTTATATGTTCTAAAGTATAATGGATTATATCTATGCTTCATTATCTTATCTACATAGTATTCAATTGCATCTTCAACCTTATACTCTGATGGCATTTCTAACTTCTGATAATGATATCTAACACCATACTCAAATACTCTATATAAAAATACACATCTTGGCAATGGTTCAAATTGTTTAAGCGATGCATGATATAGTTCAAATAATATTTCATGTTCAGTTTCTTCAAAATATATAGCACCTTGCTTATTTACCTTTATAAGCGCACCTATCATAAAAAGTTTATCTTCTTCATCTTTTCTATCAAAGAATTCTTTATCTCTTAATCTTAAAATATCTAATAAGTCAAATTGCTCATACAAATCACATATTTTTCTGTTAAAGCTATGATTTCCAGTAAAATAAAAATATGGTGTAGCATTAAAATACGCTATTATTCCTAAAAGAGTATTCTTAGTTTCTTCTCTAGATTTTTCATTATAAAATACAGAGAAATGACTACTCTCTGAAACCATGATATTAATATCTTTATAAAAAAATATATCTTTTGTATATCTAGATGGATTACTAGGTCCTATAAATGTACTAAAAGTATTTATATAGAAACTCGGTATATTTCTTAATATATATAATTCCTCGTTTATCTCTGCTATTCTTTGTTCTAGTTTTAACTCCATATATAGTCGTATATTTTCATTTAAAGACTTACTTTCATCAAATAAGTATAGTAATCTACTTTTATACATATACTCTTTATTTTCTTCTAATTCTTTTGAGTATTTAATTTTCAAATTATTATTTTTAATATTTATAAGTAATTTATTATACTTTTTTTTTGCATGATTTATAAACTACTATATATTGGTTAATTAAATCTTGCTTTTCATCATAAGTTATTTTAGAATTTCTTTCTTTATTTAATTCTAAAATAATTTTTATATACTCTTCAAGTTCAAAATACATTAGTATAACTGGGATTTCATAATAACTATATTTACTTAAATCTATTATATTTTCATTTATTGACTTATCTATATATATGAGCTTATCCTTTAATTTCAATATAACTCCCCCTTATAAACATATATTTCTACTTTTCATCAAAAATCTCCTTTTAATAATTATAACTACTAAAAATCAACTTTTATATTTAAATAAAAAAACTACTAAGTCATAAACTTAGTAGCTCATTTTCCCTGTTACAGAAGGTTTATATGGTGGATATTCTTCATCGTAATCAAACTTTGGTTTTATTTGTTATTATTTATATAGATCATATATTGGATAATCCATAAATTTTTTCTTATCTATAATATTTTTAAAATGAAATTTAAAGTATTCTTCACTGTCTAACAATATATCTATAGATGCCATAATCTCATTATAATTATCATCTTCTAAACTTTTTTTACATTTAAGTTCATATAAACATTCTTTAGTATCTTCACATAATTTAGATTCTTTTCTTTTCTCTATTTGTGATTTATTTATAATGAATATCTCATTGGTTATATTATCCTCAAATTCTTCTAATATATATTCAGCTAAATCTAAATAATCATTTTCTCCGCTAATGTCCCATGCTTTTATTGATTCTAAAGCTAACAAATTATATTGTTCACTCAACATAATTTTATTATCTTCATTACAACTTCCAATTACAGAGCCTATTGATTTTTTCACTATATTGATATTAAAATTATGTGATAATAAATCTAAATGGTTTAATATCGAAAATTTGCCCATTGATATATTTATCCCTCCAAACTCACCAATTAAATCAAATGCTTCATCCTCTTCAAAATAATCAATATAATATTTTAGTTTATCTATCTCCATACAAATTAAAAGTATTTTATTACCAAAAAAATCTACTCTTATAATGCTTGGTGAATATAGTTGTTCATTTTCTTCTAAAAATTCACTAAATGATTTAGTATTCATAAGTATTTTTAAAGTTTCACTATCATTTATAGTCATTTCAGATAATTTTATACTCTCTTTAGCAATACTAAACTTTTCACATACTTCAACTAAATCTAAGATAAGTTTTTTATGCTCTGACATAGTTTTTAATTCATTTTTTATTTTGGCTTCTTTGCTTTTATCTATAATACCCTCTATAAATTCTATTGTATTTAGTCTAGTTACTATATCTTTTGTTGAAGATTTTATAGTAATCTTATTATTTGTTATATCATGCTCTATTCCATCTCCTATAATCTGTATTTGCCTGTCAGGATAATTAACTAATTTAAAATTATCAAAATATTTTTTGTCATTTATAATTAGATTTCTCTCAACATTATATGCAAATGATTTTAATTCAATTTTATCTATTATGGGTATGTATGCTTCAAATTCGTCTTTAGTATAAAAATATACATCTTTATTTAACATATTAAAAAGATTTCTATCACCTACAAATTCTATCTGCTTATCTTTTATCTGATCTAAAGTAATAGCCATCTCAACAAGATTTATGCCTTGCCTGTTTCTATGTAATAAAAATTGATTGCACTCAATATTAAATTCGCTCTTCTCATTCAATATGTTATTAATATGAACTGCCTTGCTATTGGTTCCATTTTCAGCTATCTCATTTATTAAATTCTTAAGATCTACAGGCAATAAAAATCTATAGAATATCCTATATTCTGTGTTGCTTATTATCTGAATTACAACAAATAGAACTCCTCCATCATTATAATAATTTTTAATATCGCTAAGTTCCATTTGAAAGCTAACAAATTTTCTATCAAATTTATTTACCTCCGTACCTTTAACTTGTACAGGTATTTTACCCTTTAATAAACTTTTTTTGTGATTGTTATCTTGATATAAATATATATTTCCATCCCAAGATGGCTCTTTATCATTCCAGTTAATATTTGGATTTATTTCTTTAAAATTACATAAAGACATATTTAAAGCACTAACCGATATCATTTCGATTTGTCCTTTTGATAATTTTCCCATTATAATTCCCCCTAATATAGCTTACCTTTAATGTTATTGCTTATTTCATCTTATAACTTCTATCACTCGCAAACATTATACCATATTTTACTATTCATCTGAAATTAGCTTAATTTACATTCAATATAAAAAAACTACTAAGCCATAAACTTAGTAGTTCCTTTTTCTCCTTTTCGAGGGTGTTTTTTATACTTAGAATTCATACCAAATCACAATTAAAAATTCTACCACCCCAGCATGAATAATTTTTTTAGTAGTATAATTTACAATCAATTGGAAATACTATTTAACCATTCTTTGGTTTCTTTTAACCTATAAGAATTTCCATTCATATTTACCACGTAGGATTTATGAGTTAACCTATCGGTTAATGCTGCAGTCATAACTGGATCTCCTAAGATTTCATTCCATCTATCAAAAGATAGATTTGTTGTTAATATTGTAGACTTAAGACCTGTTCTTAAGGATATATTAGTAAACAACAGCTCCGCTCCCTCTCTATCAGAGGAAATATATCCAAATTCATCTAAAATAACCAAGTCATATTTTATTAGCTTGTTTTGAAAAGCCCTTAAGGATTTTGTTGACTTTAATTCCTTTAATTGGGTAATAAAAAGTGGAACAGTTGTAAAAAATACTTTATATCCTTCTAAACAGGCTTTCATCCCCAAGGCGATAGCCATGTGGGTTTTGCCTGTTCCAGGATTACCAGAAAGTATAACATTTTGCCCTTCCTCTATAAAGTTTAGGCTACTTAGATGTTTTAATTTATTTTGAGCATCTTTAGGAAGTGCTCGTATATCAATGTCTTCGAGGTATTTCTTGCAAGGAAAATTGGCTATCCTTATTCGACTTTGAATTAAGTTATACTTTCTTATATCATATTCTTTCTGCAACAATCTGAATAAAAACTCATCATAAGGAAGATTATTTGACAAAGCATCTTCAATAGATTCTTTTATATCTGTCTTTATAACACTGAGTTTTAGAGATTCTGCGTATTTTTTAACATCATCTATATAAGAGTTATTACTCACTTTTTTCACGTCCTTATTTTTATAATAAATCATTAAATTCTGATAGCATATTTATGGAATTAGCCATAATATCATCACTACGATCCTCTAAATATACTAGTTTGTTATCATCTTTTAAAGAACATATATATTCTATTTTATCCACACTAATATCAGTAGGACACATTTCTTGTATGTGTTTAATTGCATTAAATACAGGTGTAATTCCATACTTACCAACACACGCTATAACTGTTATAAATTCTTTATCTTTATTCTTAAAGTAAGAGTTATAAATATCTTTTAGAACTTTATCCATCTGTTCAAAAGCTGCGCTACTAACAAGAGCCTTTGGCTTTCTATATAATGTATAAATATAGTGTGAAATGTCAATTTTCCACTTGTTCATTCCATTAACTTTAGTATATTCACACACTTTTTCTTCGTTATAAAATACAATTATTTTGTTTGTATAAACCTTACATCTTAATAGTTGTCCAACATAATTGTCTGGAACAGAGTAATAACAAGAGTCAATCATGATTGTTGAATACTTATTTACTCTGCAATCTTGTATTTTTGATGTTTCATATAAAGGCATCTCTGGAAGTAAATTTTTTCTTTCTTCTTCTAATAATTCCTTTGAAGATTTCTTTTTCCCGAAGGGACATTTATTATTTATTTCATCTAAAACGTTCATTAGATGAAGGTTTGCTTCTTCCAAAGAATTAAACTCTAGTTTTTGACTAAATGCTTTTCTTCTAACGACTTCTACACTTTTTTCAACATGACCTTTTTCATTTCCACTACGTACATTACAAAATCTATAATCAAATTTATAATATATAGACAATTTTAATAATGCATCAGTAGGCTCTTTCTCTGATGGACCTAAAAATTTTTTTACAGCCACCCTTGTATTATCATATACAATTGTATTAAATACACCGTGGATATGTTGAAAAAAGTATGCATGAGCCTCTAAAAAGCATGCTGTATCTTGCTTTGGGAATAGCTTAGCCCATCTATAATTACCAAATGCTGATGTAAAAATGGCTAATTGATATTCTCTAAGAATATTATCCTCAATATATAGTTTTACAGTACCAAAATCAAATTCAGCTATATCACCAGGAATGTATTCTTGTTTTATGAACGCTTCGCGTTTCTTATGTTCAATCTTATTTATGGTATTTGTTACTGAAGTATAACTAATATTAAATCCTTCTTTATTAAGAGCATCACATATATCTATTTTTTTCATCTGCTGTTTAGAAAGCCCTGATAGTCGTTTATTTTCATTCTCTTTAAGATAGTATTTAATCCTTTCAATTACCTCTTCAGTTACTGCTGTTTTTGACCTAGGTGATGATTTATATTTTGGTTTCTGTGTTATTTCATCAATTAAATCCACTTTTTCTGTTTCCGTAAGGTTTTCACCTGCTTGGCGAAGCCCTTCCTCATACTCTTTGATATATTTTCTTATGGTATCTCTAGCTATTCCAGTTTCTCTTTGAATTTCTCTTTGAGATTTATTATTTTTTATATAATCCAAAATAATCTTTTGTTTATCTTTCAAATTTATCACCCTCGCACATCCTTTTATACTTCATATTATTACCAAATATTATGTGTATAAAAGAATTGGAAAATTCTGTGGTGGAAGAATTTTTAATTAATTTTTGGACTAGTAATAGTTTGTACTAAACACGAGGGTTTGAATGGTGGAGATGATTCACTACAATCAAACCTACAAACTATATACATTTGAGTTTTTTATTATATTAATCATTTATACAATACATATTATATTATTTTTATTTAATGCTATTAATTATAATAATTATAAATATTAGATAGTGGATTCATTACCCCATCAATACCATAGTCAGATACACCTTTTCTTATAGCATTATAAATCTTAGTAAAACTCGGTATTTCCATCAATCCTTTTTTCCCTTTATATTGTTTTGTTTTACACTTCTCTATTATTTGATTCTTATTCATATTAAAAGGAAATTGATTATAGACGTCATGTCCAGCATTATATAGTAACTTAGCTCTCAATTTTAAGCAATTGAAAATAGTGAAAACTAACCAACCATCAAGTTCCTTCAACTGCTCTTCATCGTCAATAAGTGGATAAAAACTCATTAACCCTTTAAAATTTAGCCTTTTATAAGAACCACTTAAATAAAGATTTAATAATTTATCATTCAAATTTCCATATAAATATCTTCTAACTTGCATTATTGCAGTTACAAACATAGCATCTTCATTATTATTAGGTATCGTTACAGCTATAAATGGTCTCACTTTAATTGGCTGAATTAGATTTCTATACAACAAATAACTAATTTCTTGTTTAATCTCTCTAACCTTATCATCTTTTATACTTACCTTATCCCCTGATAATTTATAGCCTAAAAAGTTAATATATTCTTTTGTTTTATAAAATTCAGATGGCATATTCCTTCCTGATAATAAGCTAATCCCCTCAGATTTCTTGAAATTTATAGGTACTCCTGTTTCTTTCGAGAATGCAGATATAATTTCAAAAGACTTACATATTTTTGTATAATCATTTGACCAAATTACTGTATCATCAGCATATCTAGCAAATCTCAATCCTTCCGACTCAAAAGCACGATCAAGTTTCCAACATACTACATTAGCAAGAAACAACGAAATAGAAGTTCCTTGCGGAATACCACGCTTATTAATACTAACAAATGCCCTAATTAATTCTCTTTCATAATCATTTATAATAAATCCATTTTGATCGAATTGATTATATAAGTACTCATGATCTATTCTCCCAAAAAAATCACTAAAATCAAATTCTGCAATAAATAGTCTCGGATGAGATTTTAATTCTAAATAAATGTCTTGAACTGCATAGTGTACATTTCTATCATCTCTATATGCATAAGATAATGAGCTAAATCTATGTTTATTCTTACTCAATAGCCTATGATATAAATAATTTGAAATTGCTGCATCTGGTATCTGATAAACAGCTATCTTTCGTGCTCCTCCTGAAGATTTTGGTACTTCACGGATATATGGATTATTTGGTTTATAGATTCCATTATTAAGCTTATATTTAATTGATTTTGATATTTGTTTTGCATGTTTTATTACATAAAACGGATTAAATTTTTTATCTACTTCCCAGCAATCTGGTTTTTTTATCTCCTTAACAGGAGGATTTTCTATTCTTCTCTTATTACGCTGATATATAATTTCTAAATTATTATGATATGCTTGATAACGCATAGCATTTTTTCTTGCTTCATCTTCTATTGATTCGTATATTATATCCCTCATCATATTTCCCCTTTAGTTTTAAAATACAAAAGCTCCTACAAAAGTAAGAGCTTCCACGGATACACTAATCACTATATATTATCGTCATATAAAATTCCTCCATTCTATAAATTTTTTATTATCTTTATTCAAATATACTTCTATTAACATAAAAAAAGGCATCAACATAATTCCTTATGCCAATACCTTTTCGAGTCTTCAATTGGTGGAGATGAATCTCAGGAACAAAACCCACGATTCAAACCCTTGTAATTCAATTCCTCTTTTACATTATATCTCTTATTCTCTATACCTACTTTATGATATTTATATCTTATAAATCTTAATGTAAACTCATTATATGTATATAATATAATTTACTTATCTCCAAACGCGCATTCTTCTATTAATCTAAAAGATTATACTATTATATGTATAAAATATAGTACGTAAGGTAGGTTTGACTTCGGCTTTTTTAAATCATTTGTATGAGTTTTTTATCATTAAATGTATATTTCATTTTTACACTTTGGAATTTAAATAAAAACATTGTAGTGTTCGAACACTACAATGTTTACTTAATTATATTTCTTTTTTTCTTACGTTGTTTTTTGAGATTATTTACATTATATTCTTGAAATGAACTTAAATATTCAATAACTTTACTAATATCCATATTCAATACTATTGATAAAGATTGTAATTTTTTTATATTTTCTCCACTAGATTTAGCTATCTCATTGATATCTTTCAAGTATTTTGTAATTCCATTTTGTAAATTATTTACCATCTCTTCTTTTTCTTCTTTCTCTTTTATATAATTTTCTGCATATTCAATGTAAGCTTTTAGTCTAGTATGTTTAATCTCTACTAATAAAAACATAATAGTTATTAATGTAAAATATAATGCCACCATCAAAGTAATTGTTTTTATATCTTGATTCCACCCTATTTTAAATATATTACCTCCTAACATAGTTACTATTACCCCCAATACTGTTACTAATAATGTGAAAATTCCTATAAAAAAACTTAATATAACCATTGGGCTATCATGTTTAGCCTTCGACATTTCTAATTTGAACTCTTGAATATCTTCATTTGAATTTTTATTCTCACTATATATCGCATCTATACTTTTTTTTATATTTTCAGCTTTAAAATCTTTATGATTTATTTTTTTGAAAATACCAATTGCTGGTCCAAAAAAAAGCTTTATTTTATTAAACAAACCTTCCTTTTCATAAAGAGTATAACTATTGTATTCTTTTATATATTTATAGAATTTATTTTTTGTATCCAAAATTATGCCTCCTTATTATTCTTAAGCCTTTTACTTTTACTATTTTTTTACTACAATTATCAATATTTATTATAATAAATATACCTTTATTACATCTTGATCTAGTCTATATGAATAACTTACAAGTAAATCCCTCATTCTCATCTTTCCCCAATTTATATCTTATTTTATGCAAGAGTTTTTTATTACTTCTCTATGCCATTCATTAAATGGTTGTAAAAATTCTTCACTATTTAACCAATCTTGCTCCTTAAGATTAAACTTATGAATGTAGTTATTAGTTACCCCAATATCAAATACTCCTCCGTCAATTCCACCGTCTTTAATAATAAGTAAAGGCAAGTCTAACATAAATGCCATTGTTGCCTCTATTTGATTCCACGGAGTCGGTATATCCTTGGAATCAATTTTTTCTTCATTCCTAGTTCCTGCCTTCTTTATACCTCTTTCGATTCGTATTTGAGGAAATCCTAAAATAATAGCTCCTTCGCATTGATCCATAACTTTTTTTATTGCTATCATAGGAGTTTCATTTGGAAAGTCCGTTGTTCCAATTGTTCTCAGCTTTATTCCTCTAGCTTGTAATAAACCATTTATCTTGTTTATAGTTTCTATTTCTGAACTGTTTAAATCAGTTGGCCTACTGAGAAATACATTAATTAACCCGTCACTAATTTTCATACACCCCTTTTAATTTACATTTATTTATATTTTATCATATTTTTCGTTTTAGCCAAAGTAGATCTACTTTAAATATTAAATCTTTAGATAGCATGAACTTTACACAAACAGTCAAGTTATATACCCTGCTTTTTTTATGACATATAGTGTTCTCTTGCTAAATCTATATAAATCATACATATATAATAATGCTCATGTTGTTAGAATCAAAAAAGACATTAGAAAATTCCGAAGCCACTGAAAAAGTGGCTTTTTTCTTTTCCAAGAAAAAAATTAAGGTTGAAAAAGTATAATAATACAAAATAAACCTCGTAGAATCGACTCTACGAGGTCATTTGAAATTTGTGAAAATCTTCAAGGTTTATTTAAGGACTTTTTCAGTGCCGTGGAAAATTCCTAATATCTTTTTCGTGGATTTCAATGGTGTATACGAATCGTTACCTTTAAAACCCTATAAATCTTATTTTTTTATGAATATTATTAGGTAACTGTTCAAAATATATCTATTCCAAACTCACTTGATTTACTCGTTAAAAAAATTAGGAGTTGTAAAGTTTTTTTAACTAGCTCCTCATTAACACTTATTCCGTGTTTAAAGCAATACTGTATATTTGTGCTACATTTAGTTAATTGATTATATGCATTTTGGTAATTTTTGAGACTAATATCAACCATCGACTTATTAAAATATAATATAATTAACTCTTCTAAATCCCCAAGAATATCTTCACTTTGAATTTTTTCATATATTTCTAAACTCTCGTGATACAACTCTAAACCAATAAGTGCTCTATTAAGTTTAACATTGCAATAGCCTAATTCCTTTAAATAATATGCCTTATTTTCACTTTTATATCCATTAAATTTCTTATAAATCTCCAACAGCATTTTTATTAGGTCGATTGCCCCATCATAATTTCCATTTTCTTTATAGAAAATATAAATTCTACTTACTATGGTTGTTATCATTTCTATTTCTTCTTCATCTATCTTCCACTGAGTTTCTATTATCTTACTTAACCAATTATAAGCTATATCAACCAATTCAAATTTTACATCTTCTTCCTCTATGTCTACAAATAAGTTATTCCATGCACAAAATACACACTCAATAGAATTATGAGAATTAAAATCAAAACTCTCTATAATTCTTTTATAATTTTCATTAATAAATTCTTTTCTCTCTTCAATTTCAGCTTTTAAAAAATATGCCCTTACCAATTCATCTTCATAATAATATCGATTCTGCTTCCTTAAGGCTTCTGCTAAAGTAATTGTTTTTGAAAGTAACTCATACGCTTCTTGTTTTTTATCCTTTAAGATTAATACAGCTTTATTATTATATAATTTTACTAAAACATCTACATCAAATAAAGAGTCATCTCGATCTATTTCTTCTACTATCTTAATAGCTTCGTCAATGATTTCAACCACGTCTTGCACTGTTTCTCCCATCTTTATCTTTACATTGCTATAATTCATAAGAGCTCGTGCTCTATTTACTTTTACTCTCACCTGGTCGTCATTACTATACTCTATAGATTTTCTTATATCTAATAGTGCATTATCATATTCTTCATATGCTAAATAAATTGTGCCCCTATTTAAATAACATAGAGAAATTTCATATTTAAATTTTTCTATTTCATAACTAGCTTCGATAAGCATTATTGCCCTATCTAAATCTTCCTTAGCACTCTGAATTTTTTCTATTTGTTGATATACAAGAGATCTATTACAATATGCGGTAATCACTATCTCTAATTTATCTAAATTATTTTCATAATTCAAACTAGAAATTATGTCATCTAGTATATGTATAGCCTCTTCATATTCTCCAATCTTATATAAGAGTAGTTCATATTTTATTAAATTCTCATAATATATCTTATTAAAAATCAAGCCTGTCTCATACTTTTTAAAAATATCTAAACTTAATTTATATTTCTCTCTTGATTCATTAATTAAACCATATAATTCATATAATTCACCTTGCTTAGATAGTATATCAGCTCTAGTTACTTCTTTTAAAGTAGTGTTATTTTCTCTATCTAAAAAAAATAATACTTGATTATATATAGCAATTATATCCCTTATGCTAGATACAAGGTTTATATTAATTTTACTTATTATGTAATTTAAATATTTAATTATTTCAAAGTTTCTACTCGACTCAATTTCCTTATTTAGCTTAGTAATTATATTGCTAATATTTTTGCATATACATACTTTACCACAATCTATATCATTACTCTTTTCATTTATATCACTATATATTTTATGTAAAAGATCTTCTAACTTTTGACTAATTTGATCAGGATAAATACTTTTAAGATACTCTAACAGCTCTACATCTCTAATATAAACTCTATTTCCATTGTTATTTCTGTCAACCCTCAATAAATCTTTAATGCTATAAATATAAAAAAGTAACCCCATATCATTACTTTCATTAAAGCATAAATTATTAATTTCTCTTAAACTTAAAGGTTCTCCTAAAGATATCAACGTAGTTAATATATCAATTACACTTTTATAATACTTCTCGCCAAATCTATTTTTAACATTTGCTACATCATATTTTGATAATTCTTCTAAATTTACACTCTTTAAATCTATCTCGTAATTATTTAAAAGATGACATATTCTCCTAACATTACTAAAATTATATCCTGACATGTTAAGTATGCTTACTATATCAACATCAGAATATCTCTTGTTAACTTTCTTTATAAATTTCTCTAATAAATTTGTATAATTACAATTAGTGTTGTCTATAATAATCTTGCTGTTATAATCTATTTTTTCTATTTCCTTTACCAAGAAATTAGAATCTGTCAATTCATCATCCATTCTACAAGTACACAATATAAAAACACCTTTTTCTAATTCTTTTGCTTTAGGAATAAAATCAAATATAGTCTTTTTATCATATTTATTTATTTCATCTATTCCATCTAGAACCAATAATAATTTTTCAGTTCCATACATGTTATAATATTTCTCTCTATAGAAATTTAATAATCTAGCTAACTCTTGACTATCATCAGATGAATTTGATGATATCATAGGTATATCTCCTCTAAATAATATTTTTCCATCTTTATCAACCCTAAATAAATCATTAATTGTGGAAGTGAAATTATTGATTCTAGAACCATATGAGTCATTTATATAATATGCTCTAGTGGAACAATTATCAATTTTTAATTTATTAATACTATTATTATCTAAAGCCATTGACAGTGTTGTCTTTCCCATCCCCCTTTTCATTCTAATTAATATAACTCCACTATCATTTTCTGCAATAAACTCATCTATTTCATCTTTTATAAAATCAGGCTTTATAAAGTCTTTACTAGTGTTTATCTCCTTAATAATATTATCTTCTTCAATCATTAGAATATCATCTGTATTCGACTCTTTAAACATTCTAATTGAGCTATCTTTTTTAAGTTTACTTACAAGTTGTTGTACTTCTTTTTCTTCAACCTCAAACTTATTCCCATTATAGTAATCTAAATAAGAAACCTTATTTTTATTACTTTTATATGCATCAAATATGTGCATATTATTATTGATGTCTTTAATTAAAAACTTTAATGGAATTTCATTATCATCTGTTTCAAAAAAACATTGATTATTCTTACATACTATATCAAAACTTCCATATTCCTCAATCATATTAACGAAAAATCTATACAATATGCTTATCTTATCATCAATTTGATTTATAAATTCTTGATTCGAAAATATTGCTAATGCACCATGACCAATCCAATCATTTCTCCACTTTGATATATAGTTTCTAGCGTAAACCTTACTTATTTCTTTAGATAAAGTATTTATAGATTTATAATTACTCTTTTCATGAAAAAATCTACAAATTGACTCCCAATCTCCTATACATAAATCTTTTTCAAATAGATGAAATAATAAATCTCCTTCTTCCTCTGTATAATTTGATTTATTAATTATCTCACTTGCAACTATTACAACATTGATTTTTAATATTATCTCAAATACATCTTTTAACTCAAAAAATGCTCCATATATTTGACCCTCTTTTAATAATGAAAAAACTCTTAAGTATTCTTGCCTTATTATAAGAGGGATTTTTTTCGAATTTTCATTATTCCATTTACTATATTTATTACATAATGTTTCTATCCATTGATAATCTATTTTATCTTCTAATTCTGACATATAACTTCCCCCTATTATTGAATATTACATATATATTATCTCACATATTCATAATATAACAAATAAAAAAACACGTTGATTTTATTATAAATCATCGTGTTTTTCAATGGTTAATATGATTCTCAAAATAATACTCACGAAATATTAAATTATCCACTCTATAAGATTCAACTTCTCCCCTAAAATTATACTATTACATTACAAACTATTATTTAATATCTCTGATGTCATAACACTTATATTATAGCCATATCTATGTATTAGCTTCTGTACTAAATCTGCAAACCATGGTGACGCTAAAGGTGATACATACACATTTTCTATAAGTGTATCTATTTCTACAGGTATATTTATATCAGACTCAGCTACTTTTTTATTAATTATAACTTTCCCCTTTTTTTAGATACGGATATTTAAATACTAATGCTCTTAGTTCTCTTTCGTGTTTAAAACTCATCCTTTTATTCAACTATGGATAAAATACATTACCAATAGGTATATATTCCTCATTATAATCAATATATTTCACTTTACCTATGTATACAGTCTCCTGTGTATTCTTAAAACTTATTATATGTAGTTTGTATTGCTATCGCATCAGCTAATTGTGAATATAGATTCCACATAGCTTCAGATTCATATTCATTAATATGCCAACAGTTTATAAAATTAAATTTTCTATTTATATTTGAAAATGGAACTAGTTACTTAATTAAATTTTTATACTCTTCATCTGTAATTGATGAATCTGAAGTAACTGTACCTTCTATGTTAATCTTAGTATAACTTCCTTCAAATTTATCATTGAATCTATCTGCTCTAATAAAAAATAATACTTCATCTTCTAATAAACTTAAAAATTTAGATATATCCATATTTTTTGTCCATTCTCAATCTCTTCAAATACCTCATGCTTCTCGTACATAATCTCTCCTTATAATAATTTTATATAAATACATGTAGTGATACTTAATTTATTTTAAATACAAAGTACAACTACTATATCTAGTATTTAGTATTAATTCATTAGATTTATGCTTACAACAATATAATTATTTTATCATATTAGGCTAGTTATATATTACTTTAAATTTATCCAATAAAAAAAGATATTAGCACATTGCCAATATCCTTTTGGTGGTTTTGAATGGTGGAGATGAGGGGAGTCGAACCCCTGTCCGCAAGCTTTTTCCTCGTTGCGTCTACGTGTGTAGTCAGCTGTTTTAGTATCTCGCCTCAACTAGCGTCCAGTGACAAACTCTAGCTTTGGCCAGCCCCAATTAATCCACTAATAGTCGAGACACCCTAATAGTAGTTCCCTGCATAAATGATGTCCAGGCCTAGCCGGCAGGAGGGCTCAGGCGGGACAAGCAGCATTAAGCTGCTAAAGCGTAATTATCGTTTGCGTTTGTTTTAAGTTCCCCAGTTTTTACGTGACCCAGAGTAACACGACACGCTGCCTCAAGTTCCGAACCCACGTCGAAACCATGCACCCCCATAGGAGTTTATAGTCGTTGAGACTGCTCAATTTGCAAACTTTTCACCAATTCAATATTTAGTTTTATATGAAGGGGTACACAAAATTGTTACGCCCTTATTTACTATTTTTACAAGGTAGTAACATTTTTGTTACCCCCTTTAGTAGCATCTGCTATTAACTAGCTGTGCTGTATATATAATATATATCTTTTTAAGATAAAAATCAACTAGAATTAATTTACTGATTTTCTTAGTATTTACCAGTCATTTCTCTTTCTATTCTTCTTTGTGCATCTTTCTTAGCAAGGTCTTGACGTTTGTCGTAAAGTTTTTTACCTTTTGCTAAACCTAGTTCAAGTTTTACCTTACCATTTTTCAGATACATTCTTAGAGGAACTAAAGAGTAACCTTTTATAGTAGTAGCCCCTATTAGCTTTCTGATTTCATATTTATGAAGTAATAATTTTCTAACTCTAAGAGGATCTGCTTTGTAAAAAGAGTTCCCTTGGTCGTATGGACTTATATGAACTTGTTTTAGGAAAACTTCAGAGTTATCTACAGATGCGAAGCCTTCTTTTAAGTTGACTTTCCCTGCTCTGATTGATTTAACTTCTGTTCCTTTTAATTCTATTCCACATTCGTAAGTGTCTTCTATGAAATATTCATGTCTAGCTTTTTTATTTGTAGCTAATGTTTTTTCTCCTACTGCCATACTCTCACCTTCTTTATTATTATTTCATTTTAATAAGCATTAGTATATCATATGATGAAAAAAATCTCAATATTATTGCTAATTCTTTCTATTTATCACATTTTGTGTAATAAAAAGATAGGACAAAGATTAATATTTGTAATGAATAGATAACTAGTCTTTCTGTTAGTCCTAGTATATTCAGTCCTATTTTCATGGAAATTGGGTTCATCATTCCACATAACGTTATTATTATTGCCATTATTAAAATAAAATTACCCAGTTCTTTCATTTTCTCTTGTACAAGATAACCATAGGCTAAGGTAAATGCTGATGTTATGGTTGTTGCAACTACGGCTACAGTAACTGCCAAATGCATTATATTTTGGAAGTTCATCACTGTTTTGTCTCCCACAAGGGGAAATGCTGCATATCCAAATAAAGATATTACTTCCATACCCAAAAGAATCACATACCCTGTACGCGTTGCCAAATGATATTTTTTATTTGATTTAACAATCATTCCAATAATAAATAAAATCATGCACACTCCATAAATAGTTGTGAATATTCTAAGTAAATCTTGATTTGGAGCACCATCTGCAGTTAGTGAGCTAATATCCATAGTTATAGGGTTATATTCTGGCCATAATATATTGCCTAAAATGGTGTGAGCCATATAAAACATAACACCAATCATGCCCAGTGGCATAAGATATTTTTCTATTTTTCCCTTAACAGTCAAACTTTTATTATCTTCCATGAAAAATCCCCCTTTTCATAAATAACACTTAGTAACCATCTATGATACTAGTTTTCATTTTTATTTTCCATACTTAAATAGTAACATAAGTTCTACTTTTACAATATATTGTTAGTACAAAGTAACCATTCGCTTTTGCCGAGGATTACTTTATAATTTTCTAATTATAAAAAATAGGGGGTCATCTATGTTTCATGCACTAAATTCCTTATCCACACTAGATGCAGTTTTGCTTGTTTGCGCCCTTTCAATGGACGCATTTGTGGCTAGTTTTGCTTATGGAACAAGTAAAATAAAAATTCCCTTTAAATCAGCTATGACAATTAACTTAGTCTGCTCTACTATTTTGGCTATTGCTCTTTTTATGGGTAGTATAATAAGTAAGTATATTCCTAGCGCTTTTACCACTAGTATATGTGTTACAGTGTTATTAATGTTAGGCGTGGCTAAATTATTTGATAGTACTTTAAAGGCTATCCTAACTAAAAGCGGTAATTTAAGTCGCGATTTATCATTTAAACTACTTGATTTTAAGTTTTTTCTTAGAGTTTGCTTAGATGGTACAGAGGCAGATATAGATCATTCTTATGAACTTTCTCCTAAGGAGTCTTTCTCTTTGGCAGTGGCTCTTTCTCTTGATGGTCTGGCAGCTGGTTTTAGTACAGGGCTTATGGTAACAAATTATGTTGAAATTATATTGTTTTCACTTGTAATAAATATGGTTGCTGTATTATTGGGCTGCCTGTTAGGTAACAAAGTTGCACAGAAAAGTGAACTTAATCTTTCATGGTTAAGTGGAGTAACTCTTATTTTGTTAGCTTTTTTAAAATTAAAATAAAATTAGCTTTGGTTTATTTTAGAAGTTATAGATTAAAAAGAGACTATGAAATATTTGAAAGGCATCAACATATTAACTTATGGTTGATGCCTTTTTACCTATTTTAATCTTGTCTGTAACGTATTCCACTCCAGTTAACATTTTGTTTTACTTGTGCTATATCTGGAAGAGTAACACCTTCTAGTGCCCATTTTTTATACTCATGATATCCTTGTCTATCCACAATATATCCTATATGCTCTTTGCCAAAAGGAGCATCTGGATCTATATACTCTCTAGTAAATTTGTAAGTATTTTCTATTACCTTCATTACTGTATCTTCATCAGCCCATACAATAAAGTCCTCTGCTACTCTTGGATTAGTTTTTCCTGTTCTTCCCATAATAACTATTCTATAGTATTTTTGAGAATTTCTTGTCCATGCATTGTTTGGGCAATTAAGGACGCATTCACCACATCCAATACATTTGCTATGATCTCTTACTACTTTGTAATTTACAAATTTTAATGCTTCTGTAGATACTTGTTTGCATTTTTTTACACATGCTCCACAGGAAATACATCTGTATGCATCATATACAGGAAGACACATACCTATTATTCCTATGTCGTGCATTCTTGATTTTATACAATCATTAGGGCATCCTGTAGCTGCTATTTTTACATGTAAATCATCAGGATAAATCATATTTTCAATCTTCCTAGCTAGTTCTCCTGTGTCATATTGTCCTTTAGGGCATACGATGTTTCCTATACATGCTGCCACATTACGAGTTCCTGCTGATGGATATCCACTGTATTTTTCACTTTGATTAGTTTTCATTTTATCAATAATTGGTTGTAGGTCTTTGTTTACTTCTTCCATTTTCTCCATGGGAATTCCCAGAACTTCAAAGCCTTGGCGAGTAGTCATATGTATTCTACCGTCACCATATTTTTCTGATAAATCAGCCACATCCTTTAGTGTGGTTGGAGTTATTGAACCTCCTGGTACTCTAATTCTTATGGAAGTCATGTATTTATTCTTAGTTATCCTAAAGGCATTTTTCATAGTTTTTCTTGTATTTAAATCATGCATAAGTTTCATATATCTACCCTCCTAGTCAAATAAAGTTTTTCCAAATGAATAATTAAATACTGGTCCATCTACACAAATATAAGTAGTATTCATCTTACAGTGACCACATTTACCTAAACCACAACTCATATTTCTTTCATAGGAAACCCAGATATTTTCATCTTTTATATTTATTTTTTTAAATTCGCCTATGGAAAATTTCATCATCATAGGAGGTCCTACAACTATTACAGCCACATTTTCTTTATCTTTTATATCTAAGTTTGGAATGTATTTTGTTACAAGACCTACATTTTTAGTGTATTTCTCATCATCACTTTTATCTACTGTAAGTGTTACATGTATTTTTCCACCCCAACGATCTATATCATCTTTAAATAAGATGTCATTGGGCGTTCTAAATCCACATATTAAGGTGAAAGATTCACACAAATCTATATCATTATAAAAATATTCCATAACACCTCTCACAGGAGCCAAAGCACTTCCTCCACAGACTACGATAATTTCTTTTCCTTTGTATTCATTTACATCAAAGCCATTACCATAAGGGCCTCTTATTCTAAGGTTGTCCCCTATTTTTAATTTAAAGACTTCTGTAGTAACCTTACCAACTTCTCTTATTGTGAAATCCAAATAATTATCACCTATTCCAGATACTGATATGGGAGACTCTCCATATTTGGGCATGGAAATTTCGTAAAATTGCCCTGGTTTGACGTTTTCAGAATTAGTTTGTACTCTAAAAGTAAATTCTTTTGGTGTGTGCTTTATTATATCTAGTATTTTAGTGTCTTGTGGTATATATTGATTTACCATTTACATTCCCTCTCTTTCTCTCTTGTTTACAAATTCATTTACTCTATTCATGGCAGTGGAAAGGGATATGTATTGAGGACAAACATCATCACATCTGCCACATCCTGTGCACATTTGGGGACCAAAACGTTGGGCATAATCATACATTTTATGCATGGTTCTATATCTCATTCTATCTCCATTTTTCACCCTAACATCATGTCCACCAGCCATTAAACCAAAGCCTGGAATTTGACATGAAGCCCCTACTTTTCTTCTTTCTCCACATTTATAATTGTCTTGGCTTACCACATCTTGCATAGTAAAACATGTGCAAGTTGGGCAAGATAAATTACATCTTCCACAAGCTATACATCTATAATCATATTCTCTCCAAAATTCTGCTTCAGCCACTTCTAAAGGATTTAACTCATCTGGTATATTTACTACTACATCATTTGATGTTACAAACTCAATATTAAAATCGCATTCTTCTCCGGTAAAAATATCTTTAAATTCATCATCTTTTATGTCAATATACACATATCCTTTATCTAGCTTGATTCCTAGAGAGTATTCATCTGTTTTATTAGTTCCCATACTCACGCAGAAACAATTTCTAAAAGAACTGGAACAGCCTATTAATACCTTCTTAACTTTATCCCTCAACCTTTTGTAATAAAAGTCTGGTTCATTTCCATTTTTTAAATATACTCTATCTAAACGATCTAAACTATGTATGTCACATGAGCGCATAAATACAAGAATTTTTCTTTCATCAATAGATGGGATTTTAAATTCATCTTCATTGAAATAAAATAAAGTTTCCGTACAAGGCATAACTACATCCTTTGCAGTGAACTGTGATTTTCTGTCAAACTCTATATCTTTTATGCTTTTTACTTCTTCATACCTAATCACATCTGTATCTGAGTAAGTACCAGCATAGGGTATACTTATAGGAGCAATTACCTTGTATTTATCTTTTAAATCAGATATTATTTGATCAAACTTTTCAATATCAATTCTAACTTTCATAAGTTATATTTTCTCCTTTATCCTTTTTATCTAATATATTTTATGTAATATATTTTACTTATCTAATATATTTTGCAAATTATTGAAAAATATAGTATCTTATTTTTTTTCAATAAAAAAATCCTATATAGATACACTTTTTACGTGTTCACTATATAGGATTTATTATTTTATGCTACATTTTTCTACATGATTTCAATTTATTTTTTCTTTTAAAACAATCTTAAATGTACTTCCTTTATTTATTTCACTAGAAACAAATATTTGTCCTTTATGTAAGTCTATGATATGTTTTGTAATAGTTAAACCTAGTCCACTACCACCTTTAACTTCAGAGTGTTCATCTATAACTTGATTAAATCTATCGAATATAGAATTGTGATATTTTTCATCTATTCCAATACCAGTATCCTTAATAAGTATTTCAACCTGATCTCCTAAATCTTTTATAATAACATCTATACGCCCTCCCTTAGGAGTAAACTTAGCTGCGTTACTGATTAAGTTAACTATACATCTCTCAATTTCATATTTATCACATTGAATAATTTTTTCTTCCATATCCGGCTCTATAATCAATTCTATATTTTTATTTTCTATATAATCCTTTAAACTTAAGGCTGCTTCTTCTACTATATAAACTATATCTTCATCTTTTATATTTATTTGATAATTACCATGTTGTGCCTTAGTAGTATCAATAATATTGTTTATTAGTTTTAAAAGACGTTTTGAATTTCTTCTTATTACTTCCATATAATAATCTATTTTTTCATGTGATATTCCATCTTCTTTTTTGTTTAAAGTTCTAATTACCTGTTCTGTTGAAAATATTACATTTAGAGGAGTTCTAAGTTCGTGGGATAAATTTATAAAATAGTTGTTTTTGTTTCTTTCCAACTGTATAACTTTATTTAATAATTCATTGCTTTTTTCCATTTCATCTCTTAGCATTTGGGTTTTTCTACCTACTAATTTATCCAATCTTTTTATCTTATTTTCCTCTTTGTATATAAGTAAAATTATTAGTAAGGCATATATAAAGTAAGCCCATTTACTTAGCCAAATTGGTGGCTTTATAGTAAACGCTACATTACTTTCTTCACTAATTACACCGTTATGATTTCTTGCCTTTATTTTAAGTTCATATTTTCCTGGAGCCAAATTATTATAGATGATTTCATGATTCTTAGAAATATTCCACTCTTCATCCATACCTTCTAACATATATTGATATTGTATTCCTTTGATATTTTTATAGTCTGGCAAGAAATATTTTATATTAATAATATTCTCATTATGTTTAAATTCTAGATTATTAATATATTTATAAGTTTTACCTTTGACAATAAATTGATCAAATACAACTTTTGGTGTATATTCACCTACTTCTATTTCATCAGGATTAAATATATTTAATCCATTAATGCCTCCAAATAAAAATTCACCTTTACTATTTTTATAATAAGCAGCACCATTAAATTCATTGCTTTGAAGACCGTCTTCTAAATATAAACTTACAAATTTATCTTTATTAACATCAAACTTGGATATTCCATTATTAGTGCTCATCCATAAATCACCTTGGCTATCTATTAAAATTCCATAAATATTGTTATTAGCCAAACCATCATCCTCTGTATAACTTGCAAATTCACCTGTGTCTTTATCCATTCTGGATAATCCATCACTGGTACCAATCCATAAGTACTTATCATCTTCTGCTATAGTTCTAATGGATTTAGCATTTAGTTCCTCCTTATATACTTTAACACTTTTACTTTTTCCATCTATATTAATTAAATATCCTTCTAAAAATGTGCCTATCCAATAGTTACCTTCTTCATCTTCATAAATAGTCTCTATATAAGTGTCTTCTATATTATTGTTGTCTAGTATATATGAAATATTTGTAAGATCATCATTGTAGGTATTTAAGATATAAATTCCTTGTGGTGTACCTATCCATAAATTTTTATTACTATCCAAATATAAATATTTTATTTTCACTGAACTCAGCATTTTATTTGAATTATAGTTTTCTATTGTATTATTATTTTTATTTATTTTATTTAGACCATTACTAGTTCCTATCCATATATATTTGTCATATCCTGCAATAGAGTTAATAGCATTACTTACTAATCCATCATCTGTAGTAAGACGCTTTATAGTTTTACTGTCTCTATCAATAATGTTAATTCCTGTAGAGCTTGTTCCTACCCATGTAAAGCCTTCATTGTCTTCATATATGCCATATATTGAGTTCTCACTTAAAGAATTGCTATTAAATGGATCATTTTTATAATGTTCAATTTTGTTATTAGGGTCAAATATACTAACTCCTTTGTATGTACCTACCAATATAAGACCATTTTTATCTTGAACAATAGAAAATGTATTGTTATCTAAAATACTATATCTATCATAGGCCTTATTAGTATAAGTAATAAATTTATCTTCATCCTCTATATATTTAGACAAACCTCCATCTGTACATACCCAAATAGTCCCATTGTTATCTTGTAATATGTTTCTTACATAATTTCCACCTAATGAATTTTTTTCGTTATTTGTATTCTTATATACAATAACTTCATTGTTTTTTATATTGATTTTATTAAGTCCTTGGTCATAAGTTCCAACCCATATATATCCATCTTTATCAGAATAAACTTTATATATCCAATTGTCACTAATAGAGTTATCCTTATGAGAACTATATATTTTTTTTATTTTCTTTGACTTAACATCTAACTTGTTTAAACCATTTGTTGTTCCTATCCATATATCACCATTAATATCTTCAGTCATACTATAGATTGACTGACCAGTTATAATATTATCCTCGTATAGGATTCTATTGAACTTGTCCTTTTCTTTATCATATAAATTAAGTCCATCATCAGTTGCTACTAATATACTTCCATCCTTAGTAATTAAAATTTCACATACATTATTATTAGATAAATTTCCCTTATCTTTTTCAGTTGTATAATTTATTATATTATCATTTTCTGGATTTACTTTACTTAGACCACCTGGTGTTCCAACCCAGATATTACCTTGATCATCTTCTTTTATATCTATAATATAATTACTCGCTAGACTATTTTTTGAGTTTTTATTATTCTTATATATCTTAAATTCATATCCATTATATCTATTTAATCCATCATTAGTTCCAAACCATAAATAACCCTTACTATCTTGTATCATAGTTTCTACAGTACTTTGAGACAAGCCCTCCTCAATAGTAATATTTTTAAAGTTGATATTATCGAATGCATCCACTTTAAGTATGCCTGTATTTATAGCTATTAACATTATGATTATGCTTAATATACTTCTTAGTCCCCCCATGCTATTTAGTATTCCTCTCTCCATTTAGTTGCTATTTATAAAGTATAATTTTAGTAGTGCTTAATATTATACTGTACATCCATATACATTTACATATATTGAGATGTTAGTCTTCTGCTATATTTTCTGTTCTCGGGAAAATTATGCTTACCTTTGTTCCTTCATTTATATTAGAGTCAATTTGTAAACCTAGTCCCAATTTCACACATAGTTTTTTACATAAATACAAACCTATACCTGTACTTTTTCCAAACTTTCTACCATTTTCTCCTGTGAATCCTTTTTCAAATACTCGATTTATATCTTTTTCAGTAATTCCCACACCATTGTCTTGCACTGTTAGCACTACTGCATTTCCCAGCTTTTTAGCGTTAATTATTATTTTGTCTTCTTTTCCTTTGGAATATTTAATAGCATTTCCTATTATTTGATTTAATATAAACTCAACCCATTTTGTATCAGAATAAATAATTTCATCAATATTCTCTAACTGCAAACTTATTTTTTTGCTTATAAAGTCCCTTTGATTTTTCTTAATAACATTTTTTACAACTTGAGATAATTCTATTTTTTTTATAATATAGTCCTTACCTACTTCGTCACTTCTTGAGTAATATAGCACTTGCTCCACAAAGTTTTCTATTCTATCCATTTGTATATCAATTTTTCTTGTTATTTCATTATTATTGTTTTCTATTAATAGTTTTGAAGATGCTATTGGTGTTTTAATTTCATGAACCCACATTTCTATATACTCTCTGTATTCTTCTTGAATGTTTTTGTAGTACTTAACATTTTCATGCATATCTCTACTTAATACTTTTAAAATATAATTTAATTCTTCTCCCACCATAAAGTTTGCGTCATCAATAACTTCAGGCAATAAATACTTTTTATCTAGATTTTCCAAAATAGTATCTATGTTATTGAAGTATTTTTTATACTTCATATACTCAAGCAACATATAGCTTAATAATGGCAAAAACCATATGCAAAATAAAAGAAAAATTATAACTGGAGCAGCCTTAGCAAAGCGCATAAATGATGAAATTATTATAAAGAACATTAAGTTTGTAGATAAAAAAAGCCCCTTGTCCTTTATGTAATCAATTATTTTCATGGCATTATGTACCCCAATCCTCTTCTTGTTTCTATTACATTTTCTATACCTATTTCTTCTAGTTTTTTACGAAGTCTTGTTATATTCACAGTTAAAGTACTATCATCTACAAAATAATCTGTGCTCCACAAATACTCCATTAGTAATTCTCTAGATACTATTTCTCCCTTTCGATTTATTAAGTATGAAAGTATTTTTACTTCGTTTTTAGTCAGTTCTATTTCTTTTTCATTATAAGTAATAGTTGCATTTGATAAATTTAGTTGAAAATCTTTATAAGTTAAAATACTACTATTAGCCGCAGTTGATCCACTTCTTTTTAGTAGTGCTGCTATTCTTGCCAGTAGTATTTGTGTATTATAAGGCTTTGTAACAAAATCATCCGCTCCCAAGTTCATACTCATAAGCTCGTCCATGTCACTATCTCTACTTGTTACGATTATTATAGGTACATCTGATTGTTTTCTCACTTCTCTGCATATGTAATATCCATCAAAAACTGGTAGATTTATATCTAGTAAAACTAAATTGGCATTTTGCTGTATAATAAATTCCACCACATTGTCAAAAGATGTGGGTGCTACTGTTTCATATCCATATCTGCCTAAGAAGTTTTTCAGTTCTTCTCTAATTATTGCTTCATCTTCAATAATTATTATTTTTTCCATCTATTTTTATCTCCTATATTTTATATTCTTTACTTTAGTATTTCTAATTTTTTATTATTAGTATAATTATAACAAAATAATTATACTAATAAATCTATTAAAAATAAAAAAAGAGCATCCCATTAATAATAATGGGATGCCTATTTTAAAAAAACTATATATCAAGTGCTGCATGATGTCCTTGATATACTGCTGTTGTTATAGTAGACGGACGTACACAGTCCCCTATTTGTGCCACATAAGGAGCACAATCTATTAATTCATCTACCATATTTCTATTAGCTCTTTGTCCTAGAGCACATATTACATGTGTTCCCGGTACTAAAACTTCATTTCCTTCTTTATCTAAACAAATAACACCTTCATTAGAAACTTTTAATCCCTTAAACTCAGTGTGAACTTGTACACCCTCTTTTTCTATTTCACTTAAAAGTATTGGACGATGTCTTATGTTTGCATCTGGAGCAAGTTCACTTCTCATTTCCACTAGATGAACTTTTTTGCCTTCCTGTGCTAGATGTATTGCAGTTTCACATCCAGCAAGACCTCCACCAAGGACTACAATTTCCTTATCATCTTTTATCTTATCTTTTTCTAAATAATAGTTGTTTACAACTACTACGTTTTCATTATCAAGGCCTGGAATTGGTGGAACTAATGGAGATGAACCTACAGCTATTATTAAAGCATCTACATTTTCTTCTTCCACATATTCTTTAGTAACCTCTGTATTTAAACGTATTTCTACACCTTCGTCTTTTGCTAGTTTTCCAAAAGTATTTCCAAGTTCATACATTTCATATTTAAATGGTATGGCTTGTTCTCCCTTAAGTATTCCACCTAGAGCATCTGTTTTTTCGCAAAGTATTACTCTATGACCACGTCTTGCTGCAGTTATTGCTGCTTGTAATCCTCCTGGTCCTCCACCTGCAACTAAAACTTTTTTAGGTTTTAATACTGGTGTGATTTCCATGCCATCCATTTCGCGTCCTATAAGTGGATTTACTGTACATCTTCTTGTTGATGTTGCTGCTCTTTCTGCCATACAAGTAAAACATCTTAAACATTTTACTATATCTTCATCTCTGTTTGACATTATTTTTTTAGGAAGTTCATGATCAGCAAGTAATGCTCTTGCCATTTCTACTACATCAGCTTTTCCACTTGCGATTATTTCTTCCATTTGTGCTGGGTCGTTTAATCCCCCAAGAGTTGCTACTGGCACACTTACATGTTTTTTGATTTCTGCTGCAAGATAAACATTACATCCATGAGGTACAAACATTGATGGATGTGTTATTCCAAATCCTCTTTGATATGTTCCTGCTGATACATGAAGTAAATCTATTCTTGATTCTAGTAATTTAGCTATTTCAACACCTTCAGCTAAATCATATCCTCCTTCAAATAATTCAGATCCACTTAATCTAAATTCTATCGGGAATCCTTTTCCTACTGCTTCACGAACACTATCTAATACTTCCTGTGCAAAACGCACTCTATTTTCTAAGGAACCTCCGTATTTATCTGTTCTTTTGTTAAAATATGGAGATAGAAATTGATTTATTAGCCATCCATGTCCCCCATGAACCATTATCATTTCAAACCCAGCTCTTTTAGCAAGACCTGCAACTTCTCCATAAGATTTTACTATATCATCTATTATTTCTTGAGTTAATTCCTTTATTTCTAAACCATCGGCTCTAACACTTGGACTTACTCCCCATTGAGATAATCCTTCTTTCTTGTTTTTATCTACTAAATAAGTTCCTGCATATTGACCAGAATGTGATAATTCCACACTTGGTATAGCTCCATGACGTCTTATGGCATCTGCTGTATAAGTAAAACTAGCTAATGAATCTACTATTTTCAAATCTAAATGATATGCATGTGAACCGTCAGTTTCTGGATGAACCATACACTCACTTATAGTTACTGCTCCAGCTCCACCTTTTGCTCTTAATTCATAAAATGCTGTTGATTTTGGTCCTATTGTACAATCAGCTGTTATATCTGTACCTCCCATAGGTGCAGAAAACATTCTATTTCTGAAAATTACATTTCCTATTTGAATTGGCTTACATAGATTTGGATATTTTCTTTTCATAATTTTCCCTCCCTTATATTAATTTATTTAAATAGTAACATGTAAATATTTACATGTCATTATTTACTTTTCCTTTATTTAGATTTTTTTTTAAGCAAATAATGGTATAATAAATTCATTAATAAGAAAAACAAAGAGGTGAAATATGAGAACTCTTAAATATGCAATCCTAGGTATATTAAACAGAAAACCTATGACAGGATATGATTTAAGCAAGGAATTTAATTTTCAACTATGTGAATTTTGGAGTGCAAAACATAGTCAAATATACCCTGAACTAAAAAAATTAGCTGATGAAGAATTAATTACTTATGAAGTGGAAATCAGTGGTGATGTATTAGAAAAGAAAGTTTATTATATAACTGAAAAAGGTAGGGACGAATTTTTAAAATGGCTTGCTAAAGACCAGCCTATGGAGCCTACTCCTAAAAATAAATTTAGACTAAGAGTATATTTCTATAACAATTTAGATATAGAAACTAGAATCACTTTACTTGAACATCAACTACTTCAACACAATAAGCGTCTTGAATTTTTAATCAGTCAAAAAAATGCTTATACAGAAGTTCCATCACTAGATGATGATTATTTTGGTGATTATCTCGTGTTAGATAGTGCCATTATAAGAGAAGAAGGTCAAATCAAATGGCTAAATAACTGTATAAATACTTGCTTAGAACAAAGTAAAAAATAATTCTCTACTATTAGAAAAAGAGTATAGATAGATTTGATTTTACACAAATGCGTCTATACTCTCTTTAATATATCTAGCCTTTTTGATTTTTATTAGCTTATATACTATATTTTAGCTTATATGTTATTTTTTACTATATTTTTGTACCCACTATAAGTTATATAGAAGTAAATTAAGTATACAAACAAGAATATTGCTGCTGTAACAAGAGATGATCCTCCTATGTCTGGCTGATTGTATATTGATATAAAGTCATTTACAACTTTTATACCTATTACTGAATGAACTAAAGCCAATGCTACAGGTATGCTAAAGTAAACTAGAGTTTGTGCAAATATTGTTTTATTTATACTTTTTCTACTTGCTCCTAATCTCTTTAATGACACATATCTTTCTATACTATCACTTGCTTCACTTAATTGTTGAAGTGCAAGAATTGCCATACTACTTATTAAAAATACTATTCCTATATAAATTCCTATAAATAGTATAGTAGTTGTCATTCCTTTACTACCTTCATAAACTGAGTTTCTAGTAACTCCTAATACAAATCCTACTTTGTCATAATCCGTATTTGAATCTTTATATGATTCTAATTTATTTAAAAACTGTTCTTCTTTTTTTGCCACATTATTTCCAACAAAATTAATATTTACATTACTTGAAGTTATAGTTTTATTATTAAAAAGATTATCATTTATTACTACAGTAAAAATATTATCCTGCATAAAATTGGTCTTTAAGTTATCTTTTATTATTTCTTTATTTTTTATATTGTATATTTTCCCTTTAATTTTAACAGTATTATTACTTTCCATATATTTTTCTATGGAAGGAATGGTTTTTGAAAAGTTTGATGCTATTAATATTTCATTTTCTTTTAGATTTATTGGATCTTCATTATTTAATTCTCTCATTTTATTGTATTCTGAACTTTTTATATATGATATTTCATAATCAAATTCTTTAACATCCCTATCTAAGGGTAAAATATCTGACATTTTTGTTCCATCAATATATTCATTATAGTAAGCTACTTTATCATCTTTTCCAAATTTAACTCCCATATAATCAAAAGATCTTTTTATATCTTTTATTTTATCCTTTTTACTCACATACATATGTGCACTTGCATCAAATGGAGTAGATTCTTCAAGTCCTGCTTCTAAAGCATTTTTAAAACTAAATCCTGTTGATAATACACCTATTGTTAAAAATAACATTAGACAAATTACTGACATAGATATAAAGTTTGTATTTACCTTGCTGTTTATTTGTTTTACAACAAATATATTTAAACCTTTGAAATAAACTTTTTTATTCTTTTTAACCACATATAAAATAAATCCTGCCAAAGAGAAGAAGAATAAAACAGTTCCCAATATACCAAGTACTATAGTTATAAGGAATGTAGATTTTTCTATACCAATTAATCCTTTTTCTAAAATTAGTTTGTATGCTATTCCTAAAGAAATTACACATAAAATAAATGTAATTAAATATATAAATGGGTTTTTAAATTTTATTTCTTGTGTTTTTCTTCCCACTGTTAATAAATCAATTATTTTATATTTTGAAATAACAAATGAGTTAAATATCATAACAAGTATAAACATTATTCCAAAGTATATAATTGTTTTAATTATAGCCTCAGTAGAAATTATAAAAGTATATCCAGACATTTTAATGTCAAATAGTTTGGCAACAAGTACTGATAATCCTTGTGATGCTATAAGACCTATAATCAGTCCGCTTATAAGAGAAAATATACCTACAATTACTGTTTCTAATATTAAAATCCTAGAAATTTTATTTTTTGACATACCAAGTGTCATATAAATTCCCAGCTCTTTATTTCTTTTTTTAATTAAAAAGTTGTTAGCATAAAGAATTAAACTTCCTAAAATAAATGCTATAAATACTGATACATAAGATATTACACGGGAAAGAGTCTCCACATATACTGCACTTGAAGAATTCACTTCCATCATGGCTTTTTGTGATTCAATAGAGTTAAAACTATAGAATATACAAACTGCCAAGGTTAAAGTTAAAAAGTATATAGTATAGTCTTTAAAACTTTTTCTAACATTTTTAAGTGCTATTTTAGAATACATTGTTGTCATCCCCTCCTATTAGAGTAATAACTTCCATTATTCTATTGAAAAACTCTTTTCTAGAATCTTGTCCTCTTACTAATTCTGTAAATATTTTTCCGTCCTTTATAAATAAAATTCTGTGAGCATAACTTGCTGTAAAAGCGTCATGTGTAACCATTAATATAGTTGCATTTAACTCTTGGTTAAGGCTTTCCAGTCTTTCTAGTAATAGTCTTGCTGATTTTGAGTCAAGTGCTCCCGTTGGCTCATCGGCAAGTATCAATGATGGATCTGTTACTATTGCCCTTGCTGATGCCACCCTTTGTTTTTGTCCACCAGACATTTGGTAAGGGTATTTATTTAACACTGTTTCAATTTCCAAATGTTTAGCTACTTCTTTTATTTTTTCATCTATTTCAGAAATTTTTTCACCCTTTATTGTTAATGCTAATGCTATATTTTCATAAGCAGTTAATGTATCTAGTAAGTTAAAATCTTGAAATATAAATCCCAACTCATTTTGTCTAAATTTATCTAAGTTTTTAGATTTTAATCTTGTAATATCTTTATCATTTATTATTATGCTTCCTGTTGTAACAGTATCTATTGTTGAGATGCAGTTAAGAAGTGTAGTTTTACCACTTCCACTAGGACCCATAATTCCAACAAATTCTCCCTCATCAACTTTAAAACTTATATTATCTATTGCTTTTGTAACATTATCTTTATTCCCATAATATTTTTCTATTTTTTCAACACTTAATATATTTTTCATCCTTAAGTAATCCTCCTCAATTTATCTATCTTGTCTTAAATTATATACATATTTTACATTTTTAAATATGTATGTATATTTCATTATCATTACGTTTTTGTAATGTTGAAAATATCATGTATACATTTCAAAAATTATAGTCATTCGCTAAAATAATACCTTAAACATCCGTAAAATATAATAAAGCCCAAAATAAAAAGTTAATTCTTGAATGATTTAGACAAAACAATATACATTTATTGTATAATTTATATATATATTTTAGGTAATTTATTCCAATTTTTTTAAAAAGGGGGGGAAATAATTTGAATAAAAGAGATAAATCTTTTTTGGCTTTATCATTAGGTATTGCTATATCATCTCAAAATCTAATGATTATAGCAAATGCAGATTCAATTGAATCAAAATCAGATAGGGACGTTACTATTTTATCAGATGATGATTTTGAAATAAAAGTAGATACAAATTCTCAAGACGAGAACTTGAAAGAATCAAGTGAATATCAACCAAACCCTGAAGAAAGCAAGACTTATAATACGGAGGGAAGTAATTCTATAGCTTTTATGTCTAATATAAGTGCTGCTTCTCTTGAAGCCACTAGTTTATCTAACTCAAATTCTATAGGAAGTGGAAAGGTAACATTAAGTACTCTAAATATAAGAAGTGGACCATCTACTTCAAATGGTATAGTGGCTACATTAAAGATTAATGAAACTGTTGAAATATTAGGCAAGAGTAGTGATTGGTATAAAGTTGATTTCAATGGCAAACAAGGATATGTACAAGCAGCTTATTTAAAACTAAATCCAATTGAAAAAGGTATCGATGTAAGTAAATGGAACGGAAATATAGATTGGAAAAATGTAAAAAATGCTGGCATTGACTACGTTATTATAAGAGCTGGATATGGAACATCTACTATAGACCCAAAATTCAAAACTTATATTGAAGGTGCAAAAAGTGCCGGTCTTAAAATAGGTGTATATTGGTTTAGTTATGCCACTACTCCTGAAATTGCTGCTATTGAGGCTGAAACTTGCTTAAATGCCCTATCACCTTATAAAAGTAGTATTACATACCCTGTCTTCTTTGATTTCGAATATGATAGTGTTAGATATGCAAATAACAATGGAGTAAAAGTAACAAAGGACTTAGCTACAGCGATGGCTAATTCATTTCTTAATAAAGTTGAATCCAAAGGATATACTTCAGGTATATATACTAATAGAGATTTTAGTAGTACATACTTCACTGACGATCTTATAAATTCTAATAATTTATGGGTAGCTCAATATGGTTCTACTAATACATTTGGAAAACCATATTCCATGTGGCAATACTCAGAAAAAGGTTCCGTGGCTGGCATAAGTGGTTATGTTGATTTGAATTACACTTGCTTAAAAACTTTTGGTGGTAGTTCAGGTAATGAAGATCCAAGTACGCCTTCTGGAGAGCAAGGTGTTACTACTGCTAATGTTAACTTTAGAAAAAGTTCCTCTACTTCTTCTAGTATTATAGCTACTATTCCTAAAAATACTGCTATTGAGATTGTTGATAAATCTAACTCTAATTGGTATAAGGTTAAGTACAAAAATAATACAGGATATGTTTCTAAAGATTATGTTAAGTTAAATAACAGTGATAGTGGTAGTGATGATAATAACACTAGTACTCCTTCTTCAGAAAAAGGTGCTACTACTGCTAATGTTAACTTTAGAAAGAGTTCCTCTACTTCTTCTAGTATTATAGCTACTATTCCTAAAAATACTACTATTGAGATTGTTGATAAATCTAACTCTAGTTGGTATAAGGTTAAATACAAAAATAATACGGGATATGTTTCTAAATATTATGTTAAGTTAAATAGCAGTGGTAGTGATGATAATAACACTAGTACTCCTTCTTTAGAAAAAGGGGTTTCTACTGCTAATGTTAACTTTAGAAAGAGTTCCTCTACTTCTTCTAGTATTATAGCTACTATTCCTAAAAATACTACTGTTGAGATTGTTGATAAATCTAACTCTAAGTGGTATAAGGTTAAATACAAAAATAATACGGGATATGTTTCTAAAGCTTATATTAAATTAAATAACAGTAGCAGTGATAATGAAACTCCAAGTACACCTTCTGGAGAGCAAGGTGTCACTTCTGCTAATGTTAACTTTAGAAAAAGTTCATCTACTTCTTCTAGTATTATAACTACGATTCCTAAAAATACTACTATTGAAATTATCGATAAGTCTAACTCAAAGTGGTGTAAAGTAAAATATAAGGGTAGTACAGGATATGTTTCTAAAGATTATGTTAAATTAAATAACAGTAATTCTAATACATCTTCTTCAAATAAAGGTGTTACGTCTGCTAATCTTAATCTTAGAAAAAGTTCTTCTACTTCTTCTAGTATTATAACTACTATTCATAAAAATACTACTATTGAAGTTACTGATAAGTTATCATCTGGTTGGTATAAAGTTAAGTATAAAAGCTATACTGGATATGTATCTGGAAGTTACGTAAAAATATAATTACATTATATATATAAATACCCTATATAAGTGTGCCAAAATATATTCACCTATATAGGGTTTGTTTTGTATAACTTATTCAATTAGCTCTATGTTCCACAATAAGTTCTATAAGGTAAATCTGAAGGTTGTGGTAAATCAAAATATTTTTCACACTCTAATTTATATTCATAAGGATTACTAAGAACAGAAAGTAAGTTTTCCATTACTGTAAAATCTCCCTTATCTGCTGCATCTAATGCTTCTTCTACCTTGTGATTTCTTGGTATAACTACTGGGTTGGATTTTTTCATAAGCTCATAAGCTTCATCTATGGACTTTTCTTGTCTTTCCAATCTTTCTTGCCAATTTTTATACCAATTTGTAAATTCAGCTGTAAGGAACATTCCTTCATTCATGTTTTTTCTATAAGTTAATGATAAAAAAGTATTCGTATAATCTTCTTTATATTTTTCCATCATAGTTAATAAATCTTCTATTATAGACTTATCCATAGCTTCTTCATTGAATAATCCTAGCTTATTTCTCATTTTTGATAGCCAATGCTCCAAATGCAAATCAGAAAACTTAAATATGGCCTTTTGAGCCAAGTCTATGGCAGTATCTGTATCTTCATTTATTAAAGGTAGCAGTGTTTCTGCAAATCTACAAATATTCCAAGATGCCATGTCAGGCTGGTTTTTGTAAGCATATCTCCCATGAAAATCAATAGAACTAAATACAATTCCTGGATTATAAACATCCATAAAAGCACAAGGTCCATAATCAATAGTTTCTCCACTAATAGTCATATTGTCTGTATTCATTACTCCATGAATAAATCCAATACATAACCATTTAGCAGTTAACTTAGCATGAGCTTTTATAACTTCTTTTAGCAAACTTAAATATTTATTTTCGTCATTTCTCACATAAGGATAATGTCTCTCTATGGCATAGTCAGCTAGTTTTTGCACTTCTTCTTTTCCTAAGTAATTGGAAGCATATTCAAAAGTTCCAAATCTAAGATGACTAGTGGCAACTCTAGTAAGTACGGCTCCTTCTTTCACATATTCTCTATAAACTTTTTCTCCTGTTTTTATAACTGCTAAACTTCGAGTCGTTGGTATTCCTAGATTATACATAGCTTCACTAATTATATATTCACGAAGCATAGGACCAAGCACTGCCCTTCCATCACCACCACGAGAATAAGGTGTTCTTCCACTTCCCTTTAACTGAATATCATATCTATTTGCATCAAAACCAGTCACTGAAGTTTTGTTTTGCAATTTTTGTTCACCAATTAATACTGCCCTTCCATCACCTAGCATTGTAAAATTACCAAACTGATGACCGCTATACGCCTGGGCAATATATGCACCGCCTTCAATTTTTTTATTTCCAGCCAGAACTTGCAAACCGTCTTCACTTTTCAGTGATTCTGCATTTAATTCCAAAGCTTCTGCCAAAGGCTGATTAAAAATAACTAGCTCTGGTTTTTTAACTGGATTTAAATCTATTTCACTATAAAAAGACTTGGGTAAATTTTTATAACTATTATCAAAATTCCAGCCCATATTCTTACTTTGATTTTCCTGTATCATTTTTTCACCTCTTTTTATTTATATTTTCTATATAAAATATCACTTTTCATTAGATTGTGTAATTTGCTATAAATTATTTATACCCTAAATAAAATAAAAAACTCTCCTAGCTACAGATTATTCTGTTAACTTAGAGAGTTTATCTTCATTTATATATGGTATTTTAACTTCAAAAATAGTACTTTCCTTATTACTAATAGCACAGATACTTCCATCATGTGCTTCTATAATATTTTTTGTTATTGCAAGTCCTAAACCTGAGCCACCTTGGAATGTATTTCTTGATTTTTCTACTCTATAAAATCTATCAAATATATGAGGTAAATCTACTACTGGAATAGGTTCACCATAATTTATTATCTGTACTACTACCATTTCATCTTCTGTAAGCACTTTTATATCTATATAGTGTCCATCTTTTCCATATCTCATGGCATTTGTAATAAGATTTTCAAAAGCTCTTACCAGCTTAATTGGATCCCCATTTATTATAAGTTTGTCCACAGAAAAGTCTATTCTACAATTCATATTTTCTTGTCTAAATTGTATTTCAAACTGAGAAATTAACTGTCCTATTAGCTCTACTAAATTCAGCTCAACCTTATTAAAATTAACAACTCTGTTTTGCATTTTAGTAAGTTCAAACAAGTCGTTAATCAATATGTTTAAGTTTAAAGATTTTTCATAAGCTATATCCACATAGTACATAAGCTCCACCTCATCTTTGTATCTTCCTTCTTCAATAAGATTTAAATATCCTATAACGGAAGTTAAAGGTGTTCTTAAATCGTGAGACACATTTGTAATCAAGTCTGTCTTAGTTTGTTGAGCTTTTCTTTCTTCCACAGTTATATCTTTCAACTGCTCCACTATACTATTAATATTTTGTGCTACTTGATCAATATCTCCTCTTGATTTCAATTCAATCTTCTTGTCCAAATTTCCTTTTGACATTTCTTCCACATTATCCACTAGTAAGGACACATTTTTGTACTTTTTATAAGTAATAAGAGAATATATTGAAAGGAAAATTAAAATTCCTATAATACCATAGATGTTTCCTGCAAAAATATTATCGTTCAAATTAAATAAAGTTGTAACTAATACATTTAAAATTGGGGTTTGATATCTAATATATAAATTATAAGTTACCGTATATAAAGTCCAATACAAAACTAAGCTTAGTATTACACTTATAACAAATTCTAAAACACTGATTATTATATATTTAAAAATTCTTCCTCTATTTTTCAATTTTATAACCAACTCCCCATACAGTTTGAATTATTTTATTTCCTTCTATATATTTTTCCAGCTTTTCTCTTATTCTACTCATATGAACCATAACCGTGTTGTTTGATCCAAAGTATTCTTCCTTCCATACTTTTGTAAAAATCTCTTCTGAGCTATAAACTCTTCCTCTATTGCTACCTAGTAAATATAAAATATCAAATTCCCTAGCTGTAAAGGATATTTCAGTATCTCCAACTTTAACTGTCCTATTATTTTTATCTATAGTCAAGGTTTCAATATTTATAATATTGTCTTCTTTGTTCATGTTGTTAAAATAATAAGCTCTTCTAAGAAGTGCCTTCACTCTAACTGACAATTCCAATGGATTAAAAGGTTTTGTTAAATAATCATCTGCGCCAGTCATAATACCTGCAATCTTGTCCATATCTTCAGACTTTGCACTAAGCATAAGAATAGGAATAGGAATATTTAAATGTTCTCTAACCCTTCTGCATACTTCCATTCCATCCATTTTTGGCATCATTACATCTAGTATCATAAGCTGGATTTCTTCTTTTTCTAGTACTTTAAGAGCTTCCTCCCCATTACTGGCTTTTAGCACAGTGTAACCTTCATTTTTCAAATATATTTCAATTAAATTTCTAATTTCTTTTTCATCATCTACTACAAGAATTTTACTAGCCATAACTCCCTCCTTGTTTTTACCTTATTATACCATATGATTCAAATACTCCTCTAAAGTTATGTTCCTTTCGTAAATATCTTTTGCTGCATCTTTTCCCACATATCTAATATGCCATGGCTCATAATTATATCCTGTAATATTTTCTTTTCCCTCTGGATAACGTAATATAAATCCAAATCTATAAGCATTATTGGCTAACCACTTGGCCTCTAGACTTGTTTTATCAAAACATCTTGATTCATTTGTTACATCTATTGATAATCCACTTTGATGTTCACTTTTACCTGGTTTAGCCACATATTTATTAGCGTAGTCCACGCCCTTTGAGCTAATCTCATCATTAAGAACTTTAACCTGACTTCTGTAAGATCTATATGCTGAAGATCCTAAAAGAGTTATATTTTCTTTTTTAGCTCCTTGGAATAATTCTTCCAAAGCTCTTGCTGCTTTTTCATCCATTTGTCTAGATTCTTCACTAGTATCACTTAAAAATTTCACATTAGGTTTGACTAAATTTTCAGGTTCATAATCAAGACTTAATGGATTTTTCTTATTTACTAACATAAGGTATTTACTACTCTTTATGCTGACATTTTCACTTATATAAGAATTCTTGTGATTTGATAATCCTAATAAAGGATTAACTCCTCCTACAAATATTATCGTACCTAAAATAACTATAATTCCTACAAATTTGCTTTTTAATTTCATAAATTATCATCTCCTTTTCTATTACATAATAAAAAACAAATATTAAGCACCTAATAAGTAATTCTTAACTTTTGTTAAGATTTACATTCATATACAAAAAAAGAATAATCATAGTGATTATTCTCTTATAATAAAATATTATGTTTTTACCAATACCAGTGTGGTATTAGCATTGCATCAGGTTTTCTACCTCTTAAAATATGTAGCGGATAAACACTTCCTGTTAATTTTTTACCTGGTAAGTACTTTCTATTAAACATTATTGATGAGAAGAATACCTCTCTTCCACCTGTCATTTCTAAAGGCAGTCTTATCCCAAAATCATTTTCCATCATATCTTCTAATAAATAAGCTATCTTTTTTAAAGATTTATTCTCTTGTTTTGTTCCACCTAAGTCATAGACTTTAGATGCAAGTTCTTCAAACTCTTCAAAGTTCTCTTCATAATATCCATCAAAAGTGTATATTATGTATCCTGGTAAATCTAAAAGTCCTCTTTTAAAAAGTTTATTGTTAGCTGCAACTATGCATCCTAAAGCAAACTCACCTTTTTCAAAAAATTCTTCTTGCATTTCATATATATTAGACATTACCCACTCTTTATCAAAAAATATCTTATTAGGTTTTATATAATCATTCTTACTCATTTTCATCTTATTTGTCCTCCTCATTCCAAAGCGTCATAAATATTCTTGCATATTTCTCAATAGTAACTAAAATTATACACGTAGCAATCCCAATTACTCCACAGATTAAAATAGATAAATTCCATAATAAATAGGAAATTACAGCAGCGATTATTCCACCTATTATTCCCAATTTACCATTTTGCTTAGATAAAGTCTTATCAACTAATAAACAATCTAGTATTATTTCTACTTCTTCATCTATATCCTCTTTAGTTTTACAAATTTCCTCATCCCATCTATTTATGTCTTCTGGTTTTAAATATCCATAATCCATCATATTTAGTAGTTCTATCAATTCACAGCTTT
This sequence comes from Terrisporobacter vanillatitrophus, assembly GCF_051148895.1. Classification (GTDB taxonomy): domain Bacteria; phylum Bacillota; class Clostridia; order Peptostreptococcales; family Peptostreptococcaceae; genus Terrisporobacter; species Terrisporobacter vanillatitrophus. The sequence goes on along the minus strand of NZ_CP154625.1, from coordinate 442,115 downwards.
CATCAAGTATCTCTTGAAGCATTTTTATATTTACTTTTCGATTATTAACAATCTCAAACTCTAGAACATAAATCTTCTCTTCTGTTTTTATTCTGTAAAAAGGAAATTCTTCTTCAAATCCAACTTTAACAAGTTTACTTCCTACTTTATTTTTTATATAATTTTCTATTTCTATATTTTCATTTGAATTATTAGTTTCAAAACTTTCACAAGCTTCTTTCATATAGTTAGTGAAATCAGTATATACTCTATATACTGGTTCTAAACTATTCCAAAAAGATAAATGATCTATCAACTTTTCTTCCATTTTTGAGTAGTTATCTCTATCTGAAGAGAATTGTAAATTATCAAGACAATTCTGCATTATTTTGCATACTTTTCTTACTTCTTTTATATCTTCATAATCATTTTCTATTTGTATGGCCTTTTGTAAAAACTCTTCTTTTTCATATTTTCCATTATATTGTATAAACAAATCAAAAATCTTATTATAATCTGGTAAGTCTATAAATTTTTGGCTTGAATCTAAAATAGCTATCCACATAGCCACAGGCAAAATATTTTTTTCTTTTTCATTTAAAAATTCATCACCTAAAGTAGCATGCTTCATTAACAAATTATGTGCTATTTTATTTCCTAGCTTAACTCTATAATCATCCTTAATATACTTTTTATTTATCTTTAAATTGCTATAGTTGTAAAGATCTAACTCAAAATCTATCTCATCACACTCATATGTAAAAACTACTGGTTCATTATTGTACTCACCTATTGATGCAACTAAATATCCACTTTCTATTTTACTAATTTGAACTGGACCATTTTCTATGGCCTTATAATTTTCTGAATTATAATAAATTTTTTCTTTACTTGTATTTTTTAAAACTACTCTTATAAGTCCGAATTTTTCTAAGGTAATTATAATAACCTTACCTTTTCCTTCTTTATCTAATAAATTTATTGATTCCTTATAATAATCTGTTATTCCATTTACTATTTCTATATATTTTTCCCTCATATCTTCCCTCCTTTATTTATCAAAAAGCGCTATTACCATAATAAAACAAAATAGACCATATTTCCATATTATCTATACTTAATTTATGAAAGACTTTGACAAGCATGATTTATACATGTTTTAATTTAGATAAAATTTTGTGAAATTAAATTATATTTAATATAAATTCGTAACAAATGTTACATCATTTATAAAATATTTCAGATATAATTTGATTATATTAATTAAGAAATTATAAAAATGATTATGTTTTACCTTAAAAGGGTAAATAAAATACACATTTATAAGGAGGTCTACAAATGGAAAATAAAATGTTTTGTTTCCAATGTCAAGAAACAGCAGGATGCACAGGGTGTACAAAATTCGGAGTATGTGGTAAATCACCTGACTTATCAAGAATGCAGGATTTATTAATCTATACAACAAAAGGATTATCAGAAGTAACAACAAGACTTAGATCGGAAGGAAAAAAAGTAAGCGGAGAAGTTAATCACTTAATAACTATAAACTTATTTACTACGATAACAAATGCTAACTTTGATGATGCAATATTCTATGAAAGAGTTAAGGAAACTTTAGCTACTAAAGAATCTTTATTATCTAAGTTAAAAAATAAAAATAATTTATCAGAAGCAGCATTATGGAATGCAAGTTCAAATGCTGAAATAGATACTAAGGTAAATTTATTAAGTAAAATAAAAGATGCAGTTCTTGGAAGTGGAAAAAAAGTAGCTAATATAGACGCTGTATTAGATGAAAAATCAACTAAAGTTGGAGTACTTGCAACTAAGGATGAAGATATAAGAAGTTTAAGAGAACTTATAATCTATGGATTAAAAGGTCTGTCAGCATATATGAAACATGCAAATGCATTAGGATATGACAATGAAGAAGTAAATGCATTTATGCAAAGTACATTAGCAAAAACTTTAGATGATAGTTTAACTATTAATGAGTTAATAGCTTTAACTTTAGAAACTGGTAAAGTTGGTGTTGATGGAATGGCACTTTTAGATAGTGCAAATACTGGAACTTACGGACACCCAGAAATAACTAAAGTAAATATAGGTGTAAGAAATAATCCAGGTATACTTGTATCTGGACATGATTTAAAAGACTTAGAGTTATTATTAAAGCAAACAGAGGGAACTGGTGTAGATGTTTATACTCACTCTGAAATGTTACCAGCTCACTACTACCCAGCATTTAAAAAATATTCTCACTTTGCAGGAAACTACGGAAATGCTTGGTGGAAGCAAAAAGAAGAGTTTGAAAGTTTTAATGGTCCAATATTAATGACTACAAACTGCATAGTACCACCAAAAGATAGCTACAAAGATAGAATATACACTACAGGTGCAGCAGGTTTTGCTGGAGTTAAGCATATAAAAGGAGAAAGTGAAGACAATAAAGACTTTTCTCAAATAATAGAGCAAGCTAAAAAGTGTGCTCCTCCAACAGAAATAGAAACTGGTGAAATAGTAGGTGGATTTGCTCATAATCAAGTATTTGCTTTAGCTGATGCTGTAGTAGATGCAGTTAAATCTGGAGCAATAAAGAAATTCTTCGTAATGGCAGGATGTGACGGAAGAGCTAAATCAAGAAATTACTATACTGATTTTGCAAAAGCCTTACCAAAAGATACTGTAATATTAACAGCAGGTTGTGCAAAATACAAATACAACAAATTAAACCTTGGAGATATAAATGGTATACCAAGAGTTTTAGATGCAGGTCAATGTAATGACTCTTACTCATTAGCTTTAATAGCTTTAAAATTAAAAGAAGTATTTGAATTACAAGATATAAATGAATTACCAATAGCTTTCAACATAGCTTGGTATGAGCAAAAAGCTGTAATAGTATTATTATCATTACTATACTTAGGAGTAAAAAACATACACCTAGGACCAACTCTACCAGCATTCTTATCACCAAATGTTGCTAATGTTTTAGTTGAGAACTTTGGAATTGGTGGAATAACAAATGTTGAAGATGATATAAAAATGTTTTTAGAGCAATAAAACCCCAATAATACCCCAATAAAATTATAAATATTTCCATTTTCTATACCCCCCTTTAGTATAGAAAAAAAGAACCACCTATGTATTTCCATAGGTGGTTCTTTTTTTCTATTTAACAAGCATTGCAATAACTTCTATTATGATATTTGTTATCTTTAGTTTTATCTTTTTTAGCTTCTATCAATGCTTCTAATATTTGTTTATATTTACTGTCATTAGTAACCCTAATATGACTTTCTATTAAATAAATATTATTTGTTTTTGGTCTTTTCTTTCTTATACTATTGTCAATAATCGTCTTGGACATTTCAAAACTTTGAAGATGGGTATGACCATTTTCAAATACTTTTTTTGTGTTATATACTATGTAGCCTTTTTTAACCTTTAAAATAATATACTCTTTTCTTTCATAGACCTTTTCTGCTCCTGATGTTTTATTAGACCTGCTTACACTTTTTCCATCCCTAGTTTCAATATTATTTCCAATAGAATTAATAACCTTAAGCATAACAACAACACTCCAATTATTTTTAATTTTGAAATATCTTAAGATAATTGTATCTTAATATTTTGCGAAATGTGTTACATTAAGGTTAAATAATCCTATTTTATTTTTAACTATTAATACATAATTCTACATACTAATCTAATAATTTCTTTAAAGTAAAAAAGAGAAGATATAATCTTCCCTTTTTCAATCTATTAGTCTTCTTTTAAGTCTTCTTCAATATGGCTTTCTTCCAACTTAGATACAAGTGCAAAGTCTATTTCTCTAAAGTCCACATTTACATTGTCAACTTTGATTCTTACTGTGTCACCAATCTTAAATGTTTTGTGAGTTCTCTCGCCCATGATTGTGTAAGTTTCTTGGTTGTAAATATAATAATCATCTCTCATATTAGCCAGTCTTATAAGACCTTCTACTGTATTTTCCAACTCAACAAACATACCAAATGAAGTCACACTTGATACAACACCGTCAAATTCTTGCCCAACTTTGTCAGCCATATAGCATGCTTTGTAGAAATCATGAACATCTCTTTCTGCCAGCTCTGCTGCTCTTTCTCTTTCTGATGATTGAGTAGATGCATATTCAACTATATGAGCTAGTTGTTCTTGTCTCTTGTTGTTAATTTTATTGTTTAATTGTTCTTTTATTATTCTATGAATTTGTAAGTCTGGATATCTTCTTATTGGAGAAGTAAAGTGGCAGTAGTATTTTGCCGCAAGTCCAAAGTGACCTACACATTGTGGTGAATATTTAGCTTGTTTCATAGAACGTAAAGCTATTGTACTTATAGATTCTTCTTCTTTAGTACCTTTTATTTTTTCCACTATTCCTTGGATTTCTTTTGGATGAACATTTTCCAAATCACCTTTTATAACGTATCCAAATGTGGCTATGAATTTTTTAAGGTCTTCCATTTTTTCCAATGATGGAGTTTCATGGATTCTATAAACAAAAGGTAGTTGTAGCCAATAGAAATGCTCTGCCACAGTTTCGTTAGCCACAAGCATAAACTCTTCTATCATTTTGTTTGATATTCTTCTTTCATAGTGTTTTATATCAACAACTTCACCATCACCATTTAATATTATTTTAGCTTCTGGGAAGTCAAAGTCTATTGCTCCTCTTATTCTTCTTCTTTCCATCAAAATTCTTGCTAACTTCTCAGCTGTTACGAAATCATCAACTTGAGCAGCGAATGTTTTCTTTAGTTTTTCATCGTCTTTTTCTAATATGTCAGATACTTCTGTGTAAGTCATTCTTGCTTTTGAGTTAATAACAGTTTCAACAATTTCAGAATTAACAACTTTACCATGTTGATCAATTTCCATAAAACAAGATAAAGTTAACTTATCTTCAAATGGATTTAGTGAACAAACACCGTTTGATAATTGTTTTGGTAACATTGGTATTACTTTATCTACTAAGTAAACAGATGTGGCTCTTTTTAAAGCTTCTTTGTCTAACTTATTTTTTTCTTTTACATAGTGAGTAACATCGGCAATATGTACTCCTAGTTTGTAGTTACCATTTGGCAACACTTCTATGGAAATAGCATCATCCAAGTCCTTAGCATCTGCTCCATCTATTGTGAAAATATTAAGATCTCTTAAATCAACTCTTCTTCCTATTTCCTCTCCTAAATCTTGTTCTGCCACATGATTGGCTTCCTCTATTACTTTTTTAGGAAATTCTTCTGGAAGTCCATGAGCTCTAATTATTGAGTCAATCTCTACTCCTCTTTCGCCTTTTTGACCAAGTACTTCTACTATTTTACCTTCTGGTTTTCTGTTTTCTTGTGGCCAAACTGTAATTTCACAAACTACTTTGTCGTCATTCTTAGCTCCAGCGAAAAATCTCTTTGGTATAAATATATCTTGGTTAAATTTCTTGTCATCAGACACAACAAAACCAAAACTCTTGTTTTCTTGGAATAAACCAACAATTCTAGTTACTTCTCTTTTTATTATTTTAATAACTTTACCTTCAGCTCTTCTATCTTCTGTGGCAGGTGTTACAACTTCTGCCATGACTCTATCATTGTGAAGCGCTCCGTTTATATCGTTGGCTGGTATAAATAAATCCTGAGTAAACTCCTCATCAGATTCCACAAATCCGAATCCCTTTCTATGAGATACAAATTTTCCCACAAATAGTCCCATTTGATTTGGAGACATAATTCTTCCTTTTTTCGTTCTGACTATATATCCGTCTTCTTCCAATTCATCTAAAAAGTTATAAAACATTGGCATTTCTGCTGGGTGTATATTAAAAATCAGCGCTAATTCTTCCTTTTTGATAGGATTGTAATGTTTATCATTAATTAGCCCTAGTAATGATTCTCTTAATTTATCTGTCATATAATCCCTCCTATATATAATTATTATATCCATTTTTACTATATTTCTATTATTAATTTCATATTAAACTTGTTATGTTTTAATTAAAATAACTATGTAAAAAATTGCCGTCTACTCATTTTAACTAAAATTTTCTAATTTGTCTAATTTTTGTAACATTTGCTTTTTTTCCCTTATTTCTTTATACTTTTATTATTCTATAAAAAGGGAGTGACGTATGTGAACAATCTAATTTTATCCTTTAATGTGGTAGCACCATTATGTTTAGTAATGACTCTTGGTTATTTTCTTAAATATATAAAAATTCTTGATAAGAATTCAGTAAAAGTCATGAACAATGTTGCCTTTAAAGTATTTTTACCAATTTTATTATTTTATAATATTTATACAACAGATTTAGGTAGTGTTTTTGATCCTAAATTAATGACCTTTGCTGCTATGGGTATTATAATTTTATTTGGAGTTTTATTCTTATTTATACCAATAATTGAAAAAGATAATAGCAAAAGAGGTGTTATGATTCAGGGTATATTCCGTAGTAACTTTGTACTCTTTGGAATTCCCGTTGCCACTTCCTTAGTTGGTGAAGGAAAAGTAGGAACAACTGCCCTTTTAATTGGAGTTGTAGTTCCTTTGTTTAACTTCTTAGCTGTCATATGCTTGGAAACTTTTCGTGGTGGAGATATTAATGTAAAAAAAATCATTCATGGTATAGTTACAAATCCTCTTATTATAGGTGCTTGCTCAGGCTTGCTGTTGTTAATTCTTAACATTAAGCTTCCTGTATTTATTGTAAGTACTCTTAAAGATATTTCAAAAATGGCAACACCTTTGTCTTTAACATTACTTGGTGCGTCTTTTTCTTTCTCTAATATAAGAAAATATTTAAAAGAAACAATCATAGTTGTTATAGGAAAGCTAATTATTGCTCCACTTATATTTGTCTTAATTTCCTATTACTGCGGATTTAGGGGAGTAGCCCTTTTATCTCTTATGATTATGTTTGCCTCACCTACTGCCATATCCAGTTTTCAAATGGCAATTCAAATGGATGGTGACGGTGACTTGGCCAATCAAATAGTTGTATTTACTTCTGCATTTTCCATAGTAACAGTTTTTGGTTGGATTTTTATTTTAAAAGAACTTGCCTTGATTTAGTTCAATATAAGTATATGTTTTTATTTATTAAAAAAGCTGATAAATTGAAATTAATTTATCAGCTTAAAATTTCTCTATCTTAAAACACAGTGAGCAATAAGTCTATCAAATTCTCTCACATCTACGCCTTTTTGTAGTGTGATTTTTATATGACCTGCCCTAGTCCAAAGTTCTACTTCTGCACTTAAATCAAACAATATTCCTGCAGTTTCTGTTGACCACATATTTATTGATGAATATGGTATAGAGTAAATCTCAACCTTTTTACCTGTTAGCCCTTGAACATCTCTTATTATTATTCTTTTGTCTGTGAATGTTGCACTGTCTCTTAAAGTTCTATAGGCTGTAACGGCTACTTCCCCTGGTGCCAGCACATCTACTATATCTTCTGGTATTTTACATTTTGAAATAAAGACCCATTCTAAAATATTATCTATTTCAGCCATAACATTCTCCCTTTTTTGTTTTATCATATTATCATTATAACAAATTTATGTAACATTAAACTAATTAGCAATATTATTTTGATTTTACACGTTTCATACTACTATCTAAACTATAATGATTCGTATTATCTACAGTTCTATATGCTTTAACTTTATAATAATATGTTTTTGATTTTGTTAAACCTGTGTTTTTGTAAGTTAAAGTATTCCCACTCTTAATAGTTTTTACTAACGAATACTTTCCATTTGAAGATGTAGCTCTATAAATTTTATATCCATTTGCACGATTTATTTTATTCCAATAAATTGTAATAGTTTTTGATGCTTTTGATTTTGCTTCTATTGTTGGCTTTAAAGGTCTTGTTACTGCTTTTGCACTTGTATAATTACCATAGTATGTTACTTTATTGATTCTTTTTATTGGCTTTATTCTATAACTATAAATAGTTCCTGAAACTCTTTTTTCATCTTTATATGAAGTATTTGTATTTCCTTCAACTGTTCCTATTCTTTCGTACTTTTTAGAATATATATTATATCTATAAATTGCATACCCATCTGCACTACTTACCTTTTTCCATGATAAGTTCACTGTAGATGAAGTAACTGAATCTACCTTGAAGCTTGTTATAGATTTTGGAATTATTTCAAATTCTACATATTGAGTGCCATAATATTTACCTATACCTTTTATAATTATAGTTCCTATCCCAACATTAGTATTATTTTTGTATTCCAATATATAATCAGTACCCTCTTTTAAAGTTTCTTCATTATTATAAATTGCAACTACTTTTGGGTTTATTGATTTACCTGTAAAAATTTGCTTTGAGATCCTATTAACATCAACATTACTTATATCCCTTATAGTATTGTGCTTTTTATTATTTTGCATCATATATGCTTCACCATAAGTAAATTCATACACTGTGAAAACTAAATCATCACATTCTTTAAAAGCATATTTATCTATTGTTTTAACAGTTGATGGTATAGTAATATTTTTTAGAGATTTGCAATTTCTAAAAGCTTCAAATCCTAATTCTGTAAGACCTTCTGGTAAATTTATTTCTTCCAATGATGTACAATCTTTAAATGCTTGCCACTTTATTTTTTCAATACTATTTGGTAGCGTTATTGATTTTAAAGATTCACATCTATCAAATGTTCCACTATTTACATACTTCATATTATCTGGAATCCTAATTTCTTTTAAAGAAGTACACCCACTAAATGTATACTCTCCAAATCCTGTTATATCATTGTGTATATTAATTTCTTCTAAACTTGAGCAACCTCTAAATAAATTTGATTTTAAGTAAGTTACTTTCTTTGGTATATTAACTTCTTTTAAATTAGTACAATAACTAAAAACTCCTTCATCCATAGTTGTTACTGATTCTGGAATATAGATAGATTCAAATGTACAAAACTCAAAGGCTTCTTTTCCTATTTTTATAAGATTTTCTGGTAATTTTATATCTGTAAGCTTTTTACAATGTTCAAATACTCCTGCGCCTATTTCAGTTACATTCTCTGGTATATCTATTGATGATAAGTTATAACATCCATTAAATATATTGTCATTTAGTTTTGTAATATTATTAGGTATATTAATACTTTCTAGATTTTCACACCCTTCAAAAGCATTAGTACCTATATCAGTTATTCTTTCATCTAATTTAATACTAACTAAAGATTTACATCCTTCAAATAAAGAGCTCGATATTACCGTTACTTTTTTAGGTATATCTATTCCTTTTAAACTTTCACAATAACTGAAAGCTCCATCTTGTAAAAATTCAATATTATCATGTAAAATTATTTCTTCAAGAGCTGTCCATCCATAAAAAGTTTGATATCCTATTGAAGTTATATTTTCTGGGATTGTTATCTTTTTTATTTTCATATTTCCCCAAAATATTTTATTATTTAACTTAGTTAATCCTTTTGAAATTTTAATTTGTTCTATTTCATAATTTCTTGAAAAAGCTTCTTCTCCTATTTCCTTAATAGAGTCTGGTAGTATTACTTTTTTTAGACTACAGTCTTCAAATGCACTATCACCTATAGAAACTAAAGTATTAGGAAACTCAACTTCTGTTAAACCAATACAATTTCTGAAAGATCTGTCTCCAATGGCAATTACACCTTCTGGAATAATAACTTTCTCCATGTTGTAATTATAGCCAAAGGCTGCTTCCCCTATGGCCGTTACCCCCTCTGGCACTACTACTTCATAATCATTCCCATAATATTTTATTAATACTCCATCCTTAATTAAAAATTCCTCTTCATTACTTGATTTTATGTTATTTTCAATATTAGATTCTTCCTCATCTTGGTTATTTAAAATAGTATTTTTGAAATTTGTATTTGATGATATATCTGCAAATATAATATTTGGCGTATTAGATATTACTATTGATGTTATTAGTGCAATTGATAAAAATTTTTTTATATTCTTCATATAATACTCTCCCCCTATTATTTACACCTTATATTTTTCAATGAACTATAAGAACCATATATATTTGTGTTGTCCACTGTTCTGAAAGCTCTTACTTTATAGTAATATCTTTTTCCACTACTTCTACCTTTATTTGTATAAGAAGTAGTACTTCCACTACTTATTGTTTTTTCTAAAGTAAAAGGTCCATTTGGAGAAGTAGATCTATAAATTTTATATCCACTTGCACGATTTATTTTTCCCCAACTTATTGTTATAGAGCCTTTCTTAGTTGATTTTAAACTTACTTTTGCTTGTAGTGGCTTAGTAGTTGTTTTAACTTGTGTATAATCACCATAATAAGTAGTTCCATTTATTTTCTTTATAGGTTTTACTCTATATGTATAAATTGTTGCAGAAGATCTGTTTATATCTCCATATGTTGTTTTTTCTCTACTTTCAACAGTTCCTATCCTTGTATATTTCTTAGATGAAGTACTATATCTATATATAGCATAACCGTTAGCTCCTTTTGCTGGATTCCAGCTTAATTGAACTGCTGATGTTGATGTGATTTTTACCTTTAATGAAGAAACATTTTGAGGTATTATTTTAAATTCTTTTGTGACTTGTCCATTATAATCACCAGTTCCAGTAATTATAACTTTTCCAAGGCCTATATCTATATTATTTTCATAAGCTAATGTGTAATCCATGCCTTCTACTAATCTAGTTCCATTATTATTTATAACTATAGATGGTTTAATCTCTTTTCCTGTATATTTTTTACTAGATATTTCATCTACCACTAATTCATTTAACTCAGTTTTTCCAATATACTTGTAATTAAATTTTTTACTTATGGCAAACTTTTCTGCATAACTTTCTGGATAAACTTTTAAAGTTAATTGTTTATTAATATTAACTGTTCCAAATGGATAATAATCCATATACACTACTGATTGTGGTATGGTTACATCAACTAAGTTTTTGCAATTAGATGCAAATGAAGATTCTAATCTTTCCACACCTTCTTCAATAGTAATACTTTTTAAGTTTTCACAATGAGAAAACATAGAATCAGATACTTTTTTAACATTACCTGGTATGATTATATTTTCTAATTTTTCACACGAACTAAAAGCACTCATACCTATACTGTTAATATTTTGAGGTAAATCTATTTTTTCTAAACTTGAACATGATGAAAATGCACCATCGCCGATTGTTTCTACTGTATCAGGTATAGTAATTTTCTCTAACTTTGTACATCCATTAAAAGTATTAGCGTAAATATTTTTTATATCCTTTGGCAACTTAACTGATTTTAATGATGTGCATTCAGAAAAAGCTGATCCTCCTATTGAAGTTATATCGTCTGAGATCTCCACACTTGTTAACTCAGTACATCTTCTAAAAGCACCCCATCCGATCTTCGTAACATTCTTTGGTATATCTATTATTTTTAAACTTGTACAACCACTAAAAAATTCACTAGGTATTTCAGTTAAATTTGTTGGTAATTTAATATATTTTAATGATGTACATCCATTAAAAATACTATTTTCAAATTTTTCAATATTATTAGACAATTCAACATTATCAAGGGTTCTACAACCATAAAAAACAGAGCTTCCTATACTTGTAATAGTATCTGGTATATTTATAGTTGATAGGTTATAACAATATTTGAATAAATCATCATTTAATTTTGTTACTTTTTCTGGTATGTTTATAGATTTTAATTTATCACATCCCATAAAAGCTGAATCATCTATTGTAGTAATACTATTAGGTAATTTTATAGTTTCAAGTTCAGTACAGTTTTGTAAAGCAGAGCGTCCTATCTTATTTATATTTTCATGTAATTTAACTTCTTTTAATACTCTACAATCTTCAAATAAATATGAATTTAGTTGAGTAACTTTTGATGGTATTGTTATACTTTCTAAACTATGGCAGCTTGCAAAAGCAGAGTCACCAATACTCAATATTGTTTCTGGTAAATTTATTGTTGTTAAACTTGCACATGTATTAAATGTGTTAGCTTCTATTTTTTCTATACTTTCTGGTAATACTACATTTTTTAATGATCTACAATAAGAAAATGCACCATTCCCTATGGATACTACTGTATTTGGAATTACTAAACCTTCCATATTGCATGATGAAAATGCACCATCACCTATTTTCTTTAAATTAAGTGACAGATTTATATTTTTAAGTTTATAACATGAAGAAAAAGCATTATTACCTATTTCCTCTACTGTATCAGCCATATTAACCGTTACTAAGGATTCACAGTTGTTAAATGTATAGTCATTAATTTTTTTTGTTCCCTCAGCAATTGTAAACTCTTTTAGATTTCTACACTCTGCAAATGCTCTTTCACCTATATTTACTAAGGACTCTGGCGTATTAACACTTACTAATTTTGTACACTGATAGAAAACTTCCTTCTCTAAAGTAGTTAAATTATTTGGTAATACTACTTTTTTCAAAGATGTACATTTTCTAAAAGCTGAATAACTTATTTTAGTTAATCCTTCTGGAATATATATTTCATTTAAAGATACACAATAAGCAAATGCATACTCTCCAATATTACTTAATTTTTCACCTAATAAAACATTTTCAAGTTTTTCACAGTTATAAAATACCGAGTCTCCTATACTTACTTCTTTGTTAGTTATCTTCACATTTAATAGAGATTCACAACTTTTAAATGCTCCTTCTCCAATTTCTATACTTTCTCCACTTATATTAACTTCTGATAGACTTTCACAACTATCAAATGCCTCTTTTTTGATACTTTGAACATTATTTCCTATAGTTACTGCTTTAATATATGGATTTCCTGAAAAAGCTCTTTCATTTATGGTATGTACATTTTCTGGTATGATAACATTTGGATTATTTCCATGATATTTGATCAAAACCCCGTCTTCAATCTTAAATTCTTCGATTATACTATCTAGTTCTTCAGCATATACTGGCGTAAATGTAAGAATTTCATTTAAAAATTCATTACCACCTGAGGTAAATATTAAAGAAGCTGATAATGCTACTGTGCTTAATTTTTTTAAAATACCCATTTTATTTTTCCCCCACAAAAATTATTTTTCAATTTTATTTTATCATATATATTTTTTCTGCAAAATAAAAAAATGACTATGCTTTTGCATAATCACCTTTTTGATTTAAAAATTAAATTTAATCTTTAACTTTTTGAATATTAAATCTGGCCATTTATTTAATATTATTTGTTTACTACTAATAATGCTAATGCATTTATAAAAAATAGTACTGATACTATCTTAGTTGATTTTAAAAGAAATGCTTGTTTTCCTTTTGGTTTGAAGTAAGCTTGTGAACCTTCTTCTGAACCACTAAAATCCGATTTAAAGTTATCTTTACCTTCTTGTGGCATGATAACTAACATTAAGAATACGGCTAAAACAAGTTGTATCCCCATTAATACATTATTTATCATAATGTAACCTCCTATTTATGATATTAATAAATATTCAACCTTTAGTTTATCATAATATGGTGTATTTTACAACGAATAGACTTTGCTTTTATCCACAAATTCAACTCTTAATTATTATTTTCTCTATAAGTATTTCAAATATTCTTCATATCCTTCTTCTTTCATTTTTTCTTTTGGAATAAATCTTAAGGATGCAGAATTAATGCAAAATCTAAGTCCTCCCATTTCTTCTGGACCATCTTCAAATACGTGTCCCATATGAGCTCCACTTTTATTACCCTTCACTTCTACTCTTTCCATGTTGTGAGAATAATCTTCATAAAAATTTAGTATGCCTTTTCCCAGTGGTTTTGCGAAACTAGGCCATCCACAACCTGATTCAAACTTATCATTAGATGCAAATAAAGGTTCTCCACTTATGATATCCACATAAATTCCTGATTCAAAATTATCATAATATTCATTGTCAAAAGGTGGCTCTGTGGCAGAATTTTGAGTTACTTCATATTGAAGTGGTGTAAGATTTTTCTTTGCCCACACTTTTTCAATATGTTTTGCTCTTCCTGAACCTTGGTAGTATCTATTATAATGGTCTGGATTTTTCTTATAATAATATTGATGATAGTCTTCTGCTTCATAAAAAGTTTCTGCTTTTCTAATTTCTGTTACTATTGTCTTGCTGTATAATCCACTTTGTCCTAATTCCTCTTTAGATTTTTCTGCTTCTTCTTTTTGATTTTCGTCATGATAAAAAATCACCGTCTTGTAATGATGTCCCATATCCGCAAATTGTCCTCCCACTTGAGTAGGATCTATAACACTCCAATATATGTCTAATAGTTCTTTGTAACTTATTATTTCATCATCAAATGTAATTTGTATAGCTTCAATATGTCCTGTTAAGTCAGTGCATACTTCTTCGTAAGTAGGATTTTCTATGTATCCACCAGTATAACCTGAAATTACAGATTCTACACCTTCATATTCATCAAAAGGTTTCACCATACACCAAAAACATCCTCCTGCAAATGTTGCTAGTTTTTTCATAACAATTCTCCTTTCCACATGGATTTTATCTTTATTATTTTTATTCCCTAAATAATTTGCTATAATCTACAAATTTTCATTTATAAATTATTTATATATTAATAAAATTTTAAACAATTAGCAATTTACATATTTATTAAGGTACTCATATTTTTTTATCTTGATATAATATAAGTAAGAGATAAAAACACAGTTCCGGTTGGTAGTCCGGACCTATTGATATATATAGAAGTAACCTGCCCTCCTGGGGTTGTCCATTCTCTTGTAATAAATAAACAGGAGGAATAAATTATGGACAAAGTTAGTGGAAGTTTCACTCTATTATTTGAAAATCCTTTTTGGATTGGTGTACTGGAAAATGAGAGTGGAAAAAACTACGAAGTAGCAAAAATAGTATTTGGCCCAGAGCCTACAGAGGTTCAGCTATATGAATTTATGCTAAAAAACTATTTTTCTATATCTTTTGGAAAAACAACCTTAGAAAAAGTTTCAACTCAAAATGAAGTAAGTTATAAAAGAATGCAGAGAAAAATAAAAAAAGATCAGTGTAAAGAAACTATAGGTACTAAGGCACAAAATGCTATCAAGTTACAACATGAGTCTAATAAGGCAGAAAATAAAAAACAAGCAAAATTAAGAAAAGATCAAGAAAAAGAATTAAGATTTTCTTTGAAACAAAAAAAGAAAAAAGAAAAGCATAAAGGTCATTAATTTTTATGCAAAATAGCAACTATATAAATAGTTGCTATTTTTAGTTCTATATTATGCTAAAATTGATTATTTGAGTCTGGAAACATAATTGTGTATTCTTCAAAAAAAATACAAATTAAATAGTAATAATTTAGTTATATTCAGGGGCCATGATTTTCATAATCATGGCCTTTTGTAATTAAATTTTCCATTTTTGCAAAAATAATACACCTATAAAGTAATTATTCTTACAAAAAATTTAAAGTAATGTTGCTGATATCCTATCTTCAAAATAAATACTAAGATGAGCTAGTATTTGTGACCAACCCCTAATTTTTTGAGTCCATTTTTCAGATATATCCATCGTAGCCAAGTATAAAGATTTATGTAGAGAGTCATCAGATGGAAATATTGATTTAGATTTTGTTACTTTTCTCAATAGTCTATTGTAACTCTCCATAGAATTAGTTGTATATATTAATGTTCTAATTTCTTGAGGATATTTAAAATATACTGAAAGTTCATTCCAGTTATTTCTCCAACTTCTAAATGCTATCGCATAATTATCTACCCATTTTTCTTCCATGAGCGTTAGCTCACTTAATGCATTTTCTTCAGTAGAGGCAGCATATACAAGCTTTAGATCTTTAGCGAATTCCTTCCTATGCTTATATGATACGTAATTTAAGGTGTTCCTAATTTGATGAACGACACATCTTTGAACCTCAGTATTAGGAAAAACAGCTTTAATGGCGTCTGAAAAACCATTTAAACCATCTACAGATGCAATTAAAATATCTTTAACACCTCTGTTTTTGATGTCTGTAAGTACTTTTAACCAATATTTAGATGTTTCATTTTCACCAATCCAAATACCTAAAACTTCTTTTACTCCTTCGAGATTTATACCTATCGCAATGTACGCAGCTTTATTGATTATTCTGCCTTCACTTCTTACTTTATAATGTATTGCATCCATAAAAACAATTGGATAAATAATATCGAGAGCTCTATTTTGCCATTCTTGCGCTAAAGGAAGGACTCTATCTGTGATTTTAGATACTAAAGTATGAGAAACATCTATACCGTAGATACTTTTAAGATGGCTTGCTATATCTCTAGTAGACATACCTTTTGAGTACATTCCAATTACTTGCTCTTCTATTCCAGATATATCATTTTCATAGTTTTGGATAATTTTAGGCTCAAAATCACCATTCCTGTCCCTTGGTATACTAAGTGTAACCTCACCAAAATCAGATCTAACTTTTTTATTTCTATATCCATTTCTAGAGTTTGTAGTTTCTTTATGCTTATTATCGTATCTTTCATATCCTAAGTGTTCATCAAGCTCCGCTTCTAACATCTCTTGAATTGTGCTAGAAAAAAGATCTTTTAACATATTTTGAACGTCTTTTGTTGTTTTTACATCGTATTCATTTAATAGTGATTTTAATATTTCGCTTTTATTAAACATAAAAAGTGTGCACCTTCCTTTTGTAATGATTTTTAATATCTAAATTATCACCACTTTATGGAAGAATACACACTTTATTTTAAAGACCCAATTACCTTTTATTTTAGCTCAAAACTTTTATAAGATTAAATATTTGTGTAGAAGTATTAATCATATTATTTTCTGCATTTTTAGGATCCATAGCTTGTTCCAAAGAAGTTGGTTTATTGACAATGGAAAAGAATGCATCTATTCCTTCTTCGTTACATGCTATAGCATCATCTGTAGTACATCCTGCAATTGCTATTACTTTTACACCATATTTTTTAGCTAGTTTCGCAACTCCAATTGGTGCTTTTCCCATAGCAGTTTGATTGTCTAGTCTTCCTTCTCCTGTTACAACTATGTCTGCATCTTTTATTGATTCTTCTAATTTAGTTTCATTTAATATAATTTGTACTCCTGACTCTAGTTTTGAATTTAAAAATGTTATAAATCCATAGCCTAATCCTCCAGCTGCTCCTGCTCCAGGAGTATTGGCTAAATCTTTTTTTAAATCTTTTTTTACTACTTCTGCAAAGTTTCTAAGTCCATTGTCTAACTCTTCAACTATTTTGGGTGTGGCTCCTTTTTGTGGACCATATATATACGCTGCACCATTTAATCCAAATAAAGGGTTGTTTACATCACATGCAATTTTAAAGTTACACTCTTCTAATTCTTTTATTTTTTCACTGTCATCTATTCTTTTAATTTGGTTTAAAACTTGTCCACCTAAATTAACTAAGTTATCATTTTTATCGTAAAATTTAAATCCTAATGATTGAAGCATTCCTACTCCTGCATCATTTGTGGCACTTCCTCCAATACCTATTATAAAGTTTCTACATCCTTCATTTATGGCAGCTTTTATCATTTCTCCAACTCCATAAGTCGTTGTCATTAAAGGATTTTTTTCATTTTCTGAAACTTGAGTAATGCCTGCTGCTTGGGCCATTTCCATAATTGCAGTTTTACTATCATCTAATAATCCATACGTTGCTTCAACTTGCTTGCCTGCTGGACCGCAAACTTTCACAATTTTTCTTTTTCCATTCATCCCCTCTACTAAAGCATCAATTGTACCTTCTCCACCATCTGCAAGAGGCTTAATCTCTACATCTGCATCTAGTTTAGAATTTTCTATTCCTTTTTTTATTGCATTTGCTGCTTCTATAGAACTTAAACTCCCTTTTAGCGAATCTATAGCGATCACTATTTTCATAAGTATATTACCTCCTGTTTCATACTATACTTTTCCTTATTTACTTATTATATTTTATAAATATAAAAAAATCCTAGCCATACAGTAAATTATACTGCTTTGCGCTAGGATTTATATTAATCATTATTAATTTAAGGTAAAATATATTTTTAAAATTTTAATTAAACTGTTTCTACTTTTATTAAGTTAGTAGTTCCATTACCACCAGCAGTTATAACTACTACATCATTTTCATTTACGTAGTCAGCAGTTTTAGCTGCTTGAATAGAATTTTCTATAACTTGATCTGTGTTTGTTGATTTTTCTCTCATAACTGGAAGTACTCCCCAAGTTAAAGATAATTGTCTTCTAACATCTTCATGGCTAGTTGTTGCTATTATTGGGCAGTCTGGTCTAAATTTAGATACCATTCTTGCTGTATGACCTGAAGCTGTTGAACTAAGTATTGCTTTTGCGTCTAAGTCCACAGCTGTTGTGCAAGTTGCATAACTTATAGCATCTGTTACATTCTTAGATGTATTAGATTTACTTCTTAATAATTTATCATAGTTTATAGTTTCTTCAGTTCTTCTAGCTATTGTAGACATTGTTTTTACTGCTTCAACTGGATATTTACCTGCAGCAGTTTCTCCTGATAACATGATTGCATCAGTTCCATCGTAGATAGCATTTGCAACGTCTGTAACTTCTGCTCTAGTTGGTCTTGGATTTCTCATCATAGAATCAAGCATTTGAGTTGCAGTTATTACTGGCTTTCCTGCTTCGTTACATTTTTTGATCATTAATTTTTGTACAACTGGTATTTCTTCTGTTGGTATTTCCACACCTAAATCTCCTCTAGCTACCATTATTCCATCAGATATAGCTATTATTTCATCTAGGTTATCAACACCTTCTTGATTTTCTATTTTAGATATTATTTTTATATGATCGGCATTATTTGCTTCTAATATTTCTCTTATAGCAAGAACGTCAGATACTTTTCTTACAAAAGATGCTGCTATAAAATCTATTCCTTGTTCTATACCAAACTCTATATCACTTCTATCTTTTTCAGTTATAGCTGGTAAATTTACTTTAACTCCTGGTACGTTAACACCTTTGTGGTTTTTAACTATTCCTGAGTTTTGCACTTCACAAACTATATCATCACCTTTTATTTCTTTAACAGTAAGTCCTACTAAACCGTCATCTATTAATATAGTATCTCCTGGCTTAACATCCTTAGCTAATTCTTTGTAACTTACTGTACACATTTCTTTATTACCCATAACATCTTTCATTGTTATAGTAAAAGTTTGTCCTTCTTCAAGAAGAACTTCTGGTACATCGAATTGACCTGTTCTTATTTCTGGACCTTTAGTATCTAAAAGTATGGCAGTAGGTTGTCCTAACTCTTCTCTAACTTTTTTAACTAAATCCATTCTTCCCTTATGCTCTTCATGAGAACCATGAGAGAAGTTCATTCTACATACATTTAATCCGTTATTTATAAGGTCTCTTAATATTTCTTCACTTTCACTAGCTGGCCCTAATGTACAAACAATTTTAGTTCTTTTTATGTTATTCATCATAGTTCCTCTCCATATCTTGTAGATTTCATCAATCTATCATTTTGTCATATTTATATTTTCGATTCTTACTTTAAATAGAAATTATGCATAGCAAATAAAAATACGTTTTCCCATATATATTCCCTTATACACATGATTTGTATACAATGTACAGTTTTTTTATTATATTAAGTTAAAAAAATCCCAGCCATACAGTAATTAGTACTGCAAGTGGCTAGGATTTTTATTTATATTAATCTCTTTATTTTATAACTTATTTCTTTAAGTTGTAGAAAGAGTTTAATCCACAGTATCTAGCACAGTCTCCAACCATTTCTTCTATTCTTAATAATTGGTTGTACTTAGCAACTCTATCAGTTCTTGATGGAGCACCAGTTTTTATTTGTCCTGCATTTACAGCTACAGCTAAGTCAGCTATAGTAGTATCTTCAGTTTCTCCTGATCTATGAGATATTACTGCAGTGTATCCAGCTCTTTTAGCCATTTCTATAGCATCTAAAGTTTCAGTTATAGTACCTATTTGGTTAACTTTAACTAATATAGAGTTAGCAACACCAGATTCTATACCTCTTTCAAGTCTTTCAGTGTTAGTAACGAATAAATCGTCTCCAACTAATTGTATTTTATTTCCTAATTTTTCAGTTAATAACTTCCATCCATCCCAATCTTCTTCATCTAATCCATCTTCTATAGTTATTATTGGGAAGTTTGTAGACCAATCTTCGTATAATTCAACCATTTCAGCAGCAGTTAATTCTTTTCCTTCTCCAGCTAAAACGTATTTTTTAGTTTCTTTGTTGTACATTTCTGTAGCAGCAACGTCTAATCCTAACATAACGTCTTTTCCTGGCTCGTATCCAGCTTTAGCTATAGCATCAACTATTAATTCTAAAGCAGCTCTGTTTGATGATAAGTTTGGAGCGAATCCACCTTCATCACCTACACCACAAGCTAATCCATTAGCAGCTAAAACTGATTTTAAAGAGTGGAATACTTCTGCACCCATTCTTAAAGCTTCTTTGAATGAAGGAGCTCCTACTGGTAATATCATGAATTCTTGAACGTCAACGTTGTTATCAGCATGCTCTCCACCGTTTATTATGTTCATCATTGGAACTGGTAATTGCTTAGCGTTTACTCCACCTATGTATTGGAATAATGGTAATCCTAATTCTTCAGCAGATGCTCTAGCAACAGCCATAGATACACCAAGTATTGCGTTAGCTCCTAATTTACCTTTGTTGTGAGTTCCGTCTAATTCTATTAATAATGCATCAACACCTGGTTGATCAGTTGATTCCATTCCTTCTAATTCTTCAGCTATTATGTTGTTTACGTTATCAACAGCGTTTTGAACACCTTTACCTAAGTATCTTCCTTTGTCACCGTCTCTTAATTCAACAGCTTCGAAAGCTCCTGTAGATGCTCCAGATGGAACTATAGCTCTACCTTCTGCACCTGATTCTAAAACTACTTCAACTTCTACAGTTGGATTTCCTCTTGAGTCTAGGACTTCTCTTGCATATACTGATTCTATTACTGACATGGTATTTCTCCCTTCAATTTAAATAATTTATTTGCTAACTTATAATTTCAAATTTAAAATGTGTAATTTTAAAATTTATTATACTTATTGATGGGTAAGTTCATAAATTTCTTTATTATTATTTTAAATTTTTATTATAAATATAATTTTTTTTTCTAAATTAGCAATCTTTTTATCATATTTTTTATTTTTTAACAAATTAGGTTAATTTATTATTATATAAATTCTCAAGATTAGGTGATATACACCTAATCTTTGAAAATTATTTACTTATTAATGAGTGACCAGTCATTTCTTCTGGTTTCTCTAAATGCATCATATCAAGTATTGTTGGAGCTATATCTGATAGTCTACCACCACTTAATAATTTTGCATTTTTAAATTCTTCACCTGTTAGTATAAATGGAACAGGGTTTGTTGAGTGTGCTGTTATAACTTTTTTAGTTTCTGAGTCTACCATAAGTTCAACATTACCATGGTCTGCAGTTATTATTGCACTACCACCTACTGAGTTTAACTTATCCACTAATTTACCAACACAATCATCTACAGTTTCAACAGCTTTAACAGCTGCTTCCATAATTCCTGTATGGCCAACCATATCAGGATTTGCGAAGTTAACTACTATAAAATCGTATTTATCTTCATCTATTTTTGACATAACTTTTTCAACTAACTCTGGTGCAGACATTTCTGGTTGTAAATCATAAGTTGCAACCTTTGGAGAAGGTATTAATAATCTATCTTCACCTTCATTTGGTTGTTCTATACCACCGTTGAAGAAGAATGTAACGTGAGCATATTTTTCAGTTTCAGCAGCTCTAAGTTGAGTCTTTTTATTTTTAGCTAAGTACTCACCTATAGTATTATTTAATGATGCTGGACAAAATGCTATATGCACGTTTGGTATAGTCACATCGTATTCTGTTAAGCATACGAAGAAACATTTTATAGGAGATTTTTCAAATCCGCTAAATTCATCACTTACTATAGCTCTAGTTATTTCTCTAGCTCTATCAGGTCTAAAGTTGAAGAATATAATAGAATCTCCGTCACATATTTTTCCAACTGGTTCATTATTTTTAGTTATAACAGTTGGCAATATGAATTCATCATTATTTCCTGCTTTATAAGAGTTTTCAACAGCTTCACTTGCATAAGAAGCAGTTTCTCCTTCTCCTAATGCCATAGCATTATATGCTTTTTCAACTCTTTCCCATCTCTTATCTCTGTCCATTGCGTAATATCTACCGTTTACAGTAGCAAACTCACCGCATCCTATTTCTTCCATGTAATCTTCTATTTCTCTTACATAGTGAATAGCACTTTGAGGGTCTGTATCTCTACCGTCAGTAAATGCATGAACATAAACTTTTTCTACACCTTTATCATCTGCCATTTTTAATAAAGCTTTTAGGTGATCTATATGTGAATGTACTCCACCATCAGATAATAATCCCATAATGTGAAGTGCTTTTTCTTTTCCATTTTCCATAGCTTGGCATAATACTTCGTTTTTGAAGAAATCGCCATCTTCTATTGATTTTGTTATTCTAGTTAAATCTTGATATACTATTCTTCCTGCACCAATGTTAGTATGCCCAACTTCTGAGTTACCCATTTGTCCATTTGGAAGTCCAACATCAAGACCACTAGCATTTATTAATGTATTTGGATATTCTTCTACTAATTTATTTATGTTAGGTATATTAGCTTTGTCTATAGCGCTACCTTCTGCTTTAGTAGTGTGTCCAAATCCATCCATGATGATTAAAGCTATTGGTTTTTTCATTAACTATTTCACTCCTTGATAATTTACAAGTGCTATATAATCAGCTGGCTCTAAAGAAGCTCCACCAACTAATGCACCGTCTATATCGCTTTGTCCCATTATTTCTACTACATTTCCTGGCTTAACACTTCCACCATATTGTATTCTAACATCATTAGCTAATTCTTTATATAAAGAAGCTATTACTTCTCTTATATAAGCTATAACATCGTTAGCTTGCTCTGCAGTAGCAGTTTTTCCAGTTCCTATAGCCCAGATTGGTTCGTAAGCTATAACAACTTTAGCTAGATCTTCAGCTTTAACATTAGCAAGACCTGCAACTACTTGAGTTTTAACAACGTCTTTAGTTTTGTCAGTTTCTCTTTCTTCTAATGTTTCACCACAGCAAAGTATTGGATCTATTCCAACTTCTAAAGCTTTTAATACTTTTTTGTTGCAAGTTTCATCAGTTTCGTTGAAGTATTCTCTTCTTTCTGAGTGACCTATTACAACATAGTCCATATCTAATTCTTTAAGCATTGCTGGAGATACTTCTCCTGTAAATGCTCCATTGTCTGCAAAGTGCATGTTTTGAGCAGCAACTTTTACATTAGTTCCTTTTGTAGCTTCTTTTAAGTCTTTTAACATAGTGAAAGGAGCGCATATTACAGCATCTACACTTTCATCATTTAATTTACCCTTTATATCATTAACAAATTCAACAGCTTCTGCTATCGTTTTGTTCATTTTCCAGTTTCCCGCAATAATAGGTCTTCTCATGGTTATTCCTCCACTTTCAATATTATTTGTTATCTAAAGCAACTATTCCTGGTAATTCTTTTCCTTCTAAGAATTCTAGTGACGCTCCACCACCAGTTGAAACGTGAGTCATTTTGTCTCCGAATCCTAATTGGTTAACAGCAGCAGCACTATCTCCACCACCTATTACAGTTGTAGCATCTTCTAGGTTAGCCATAGCTTTTGCTATTGCTAAAGTTCCTTTAGCGAAAGCTTCAAACTCGAATACACCCATTGGTCCATTCCATACTATTGTTTTTGAGTTGTTTACAACATCTACGAATTTAGCTTCTGATTTAGGTCCTATATCAAGTCCCATGTGACCTGTAGGTATGTTTTGATCCTGCGTTACAACAACCTCTGCATCTGCAGCAAATTTAGCAGCTGCTCTTGAGTCAACTGGTAATAAGAAGTTAACACCTTTTTCTTTAGCTTTTTCTAACATTTCTTTTGCGTAATCAACTTTATCTTCTTCACATAAAGAAGTTCCTATTTCGTATCCTTCAGCTTTTAAGAATGTATAAGCCATTCCTCCACCGATTATTATATTATCAACTTTTTCTAATAATTGGTTTATAACTGCTATTTTGTCAGATACTTTTGATCCTCCAAGTATAGCTGTGAAAGGTCTTACTGGATTTGCTACTGCTTCTCCTAAGAACTTTAATTCTTTTTGGATTAGATATCCGCAAGCTCTCTCAGATAAGAATTCTCCAGCACCTACTGTTGAACAGTGAGCTCTATGAGCAGTACCGAAAGCATCATTTACAAATATTTCTGCTAGTGAAGCTAATTCTTTAGAGAAGTTTTCTTCGTTTTTAGTTTCTTCTTTTCTATATCTAGTGTTTTGTAGTAATACTACATCACCATTTTCCATTTTTTCTACTGATGCTCTTGCGTTTTCCCCAACAACATTGTCATCAGCAGCAAATACTACTTCTTTCCCTAACATTTCAGATAATCTAGTAGCTACCGGTGCTAAAGATAATTCTGGTTTAGGTTCTCCTTTTGGTTTTCCCATATGTGAGCAAAGTATAACCTTAGCTCCATTTTCTATTAAGTATTTTATAGTTGGAAGAGCTCCATTTAATCTATTTTCATCAGTTATTTTTCCATCTTGTAATGGAACATTGAAATCACATCTTACTAATACTTTTTTTCCGTTTACATTTATATCTTCGATTGTTTTTTTGTTTAACATTGACATAATACAATCTCCTTTCGTTATTGTTATTCCGTATCTATTATATATCTTTCCCCACTGATTTGTACATACTATATATTTATATTTGCATATATTATGTTATACTATTCCCCTTTTGGTATATCACTTTATATTTTTAAATTTATTCTTTATTTTTTATACTATTCACTGTTAAAAAAAAGTCCGGAGCCCGTAGCATAAAACTACAAACCCGGACTTTATGTTATACTATTTAGCTAATTTAGCGAAGTATCCTAATGTTCTTATTAATTGAGAAGTATAAGACATTTCATTGTCGTACCAAGAAACAGTCTTAACTAATTGCTTTCCGTCAACTTCCATAACTCTTGTTTGAGTTGCATCGAATAATGAACCGTAGCTTATTCCTATTATGTCAGAAGATACTAAGTATTCTTCAGTGTATCCGAATGATTCGTTAGCAGCTTCTTTCATTGCAGCATTTATTTCTTCAACTGTTACATTTTTCTTTAATGTACAAACTAATTCAGTTAATGAACCAGTTACAACTGGAACTCTTTGAGCAGCTCCGTCTAATTTACCTTTTAATTCTGGTATAACTAAACCTATAGCTTTTGCAGCTCCTGTAGTGTTAGGAACTATGTTTCCTGCTGCAGCTCTAGCTCTTCTTAAGTCACCTTTTGGATGAGGGCCATCTAAAGTATTTTGGTCATTTGTATATGCATGTATAGTAGTCATAAGACCTTTTTCTATACCGAATTTATCATTTAAAGTTTTAGCCATTGGTGCTAAACAGTTAGTTGTACAAGAAGCTCCTGATATAACTGTTTCAGATCCATCTAATATATCTTCGTTAGTGTTGAAAACTACAGTTTTAACATCACCAGTTGCTGGTGCAGATATAACAACTTTTTTAGCTCCTGCTTCTAAGTGAAGACCAGCTTTTTCTTGAGAAGTAAAGAATCCAGTACACTCTAATACTATATCTACTCCAAGTTCTGCCCATGGTAAGTCAGCTGGGTTTCTTTCAGCTGTAACTTTTATTTTTTGCCCGTTTACTACGAAAGCACCTTCTTCAACAACTATTTCACCGTTGAATCTACCTTGAGCTGTATCGTATTTGAATAAATGAGCTAATGTTTTAGCGTCAGTTAAGTCGTTTATTGCAACTACTTCAAACTCCTCTGTTTGCTCCATTAATTTTCTTAATGCTAATCTACCTATTCTACCAAATCCATTGATTGCTACTTTAACCATTTGATATACCTCCTATATGGTGTAATTTTCATTATATTTTTTACTAGACAAGCTAGTTACTTACAGCAAGTTCAAGAATTCTTCTTGCACTATCTTCATCTGTAACAAGAACTATATTCTTGTTTAGTTTGGAAATTGGAATAAAAGCTTCTGCTTTTTTTCTCCCCGCAAATACAGCTATTGTTTCTCTTTTATTTTTAAAAGATTCCATATCAACTCCCACTGTATTTAACTTGTAAACAATTTCCCCTTTTTTATTAAAGTAATGACCAAAGGCTTCACCTATAGCTTCTTTGTCCATTATCTCTTTTGCTTTTTCATCTGATAATTTTCTTCTTTTTACCATTTCATCTGCTCTACCAATACTAAATACTAGCACATTGGAATTTTGTATTAATTGCAATGTTTTATTTATTTCTGGTTCTTGTGTAAGAGTTTTTATTGACTCTTCACCAAGCTCATCTGGTATGTTTAGTAATTTATACATTGAATGTATATTCTTACTTACTTCTGCTACTACATTGTTTGATTGTGTCTCAACATCGAGACCAACACTACCTCTTGCTGGAACTACTACTGTAGAGCTAAATTTTTTATCACATTTAATTGATTTAGCAAATTCAAGCATTGTACTTCCACCTGCAATTGAAACTATGTCTTCATCCTTAAGTACACTTAAAAAATACTTAGACGCTTGTTTGCCAATATCTTTTAGTAAACTGTTGTTTTTTTCATAGCTACCAGGTATTAGCAAGACTTTTTTGATACCTAGAACGTGTCTAAGTTCTTCTTGAAGAGAATTAAGTCCTATTACATCATTCATGCTATCTTTTAGAGCATTTAATATTTCTTGACCTTCTTCAGTAATAGTCATACCTTTTAAGTTTACATCTATAAGACCTTGATTTTTTAAAAGCTCTGTTTCTGATCTTATGATTCTCTCTCCACTTTGTAGATTTGTTGCTAAAGCTCGTCTTCCTATTGGTTGGCTTAAAGAGATTTCTCTTAAAATCAAATATCTCTTTGTCATAATGTCAATAACTTCAGGAATTAACTTTTGCTGAATTTTTAATAAACTTTTCATTATTATATCCTCTTGATTTAATAATAGGGACTTTTTGTGTCCCTTATGGTTACTTTATGTCCCACAAGATAATTTTATTGTACCTTACTGAAAATGATTTTTCAAGTGATTTTTTACATTTTTTTAAGTAAATTTATTTTAATCTTTGACAAAAAAGCACCTTTGATTCATGTAACTTATTTTGTCCTTTTAAAAAGAATTTTATCCTTTTTTATAAATATGTGTATTTTACATTTTTACAATTTTTTTATTATATCTAAGTTTATTTATTAACAATAAACTTTCTATAAAAACGAAATAAAAATAGCCTATGATTTTTAGAAATTTTTCTTCTTTTTTTCTAAAATTCATAGGCTTATATTAATTATTTTTCATATTTTTTATAAAATTTTTCTTAATTCTTCTTTTCTATAAGACTCACATATATTATTTATTGTTTTAGTACTTACTATATCTACTCCTGTATTTAATACATTTTTTACGATTATATCTCCAACTTTTACTGGAGCAGTGATTTTTATTGTTGATAATATGTTCATTATTTCAAAAACTAAATCTTTTGGCACAGATGATGATGTTTTTACTGGAAGCATATTTAAATAAGCTCCTTCTAATCTTACTATAGAAGTTATCATTCTTTTTGGGTTAGTAACTTCATCCACACCATATTTTGATCCTCTAATGCAACTATTTCCTTCTACTATATATTGTCCATCTATATTATTAACTATCATTTGACATCCTTTAGGACATACTATACAAGTTATTTCTCTTTTCATAATTATATCTCCTCCACACAAATACTTATCTCTTCCTTTATATTAGCTAACTTTTCTTTGTTTATTTTTAAAGTTTCCATTTCTGACGGTATCATATGAGGTCTTTTCTTTTCTAATATAACTTGGTCTCCACTTCTAACAACTAACTTCTTATTGTTGCAAATATTTCTTACTCTCATAAATAGATTTATCTCTTCTTCTGAGTCTATGTTTAAACTTTGTGGAACAATATAAGATATTCCATCTCCTGCCACAGTGTTTATTTTTTTATGATCTAATTTACTTAATCTTTCATTTTTATTTTTCACATATAAAGCAGCTTCTCTTCCTGCTATTCTACTTTCTTTTGTAACAAAGTCAACCAAGTCATGAACATGAACAACATTTCCACAGGCGAAAATTCCTTCTTTATTAGTAGACATACTACTATCCACAATTGGTCCACTAGTTTTTCTGTCTAGTTCTATTCCCACATTAGTAGAAAGTTCATTTTCTGGGATTAATCCTACAGAAAGAAGTAAAGTGTCACATTCTATAAATTCTTCGCTTCCTGGTACAACTTCTCTATTTTCATCTAACTTAGCTAAAGTTACTCCTTCTACCCTGTCTTTTCCATGTATGTAGTTTATAGATGTTTGTAATTTTAAAGGAATATTAAAATCATCTAAACATTGAACTATATTTCTAGTTAATCCACTAGAGTGAGGATTTATTTCCACAACACATTTAACTTCTGCACCTTCCAAAGTCATACGTCTTGCCATTATTAACCCTATATCTCCTGAACCATAAATAACTACTTTTTTACCTACCATATAGCCTTCCATGTTCATATATCTTTGTGCTGCTCCTGCATTATAAACTCCTGCTGGTCTGTACCCTGGAATATCTATTGCTCCTCTAGTTCTTTCTCTACATCCCATGGCAAGAACTATAGCATCGGCTTTTATTTCTTCTAAGCCATTTTCTCCTAAAGTTCTTACTACTTTGTTTTCTCCATCGTCATCTATACTAAGTACCATTGTATTTAACACATGATCTATATTATTTTCTGCTACCATTTGAATGAATCTACCTGCGTATTCTGGTCCTGTTAATTCTTCTTTGAACTCATGTAACCCAAATCCGTTGTGAATACATTGATTTAAAATTCCACCTAGTTCTCTATCTCTTTCTACTATTAATACTTTTTGTGCTCCATTTTTCTTTGCTTCAACAGCAGCTCCAAGACCTGCTGGACCGCCTCCAATTACAATCACATTATACTTCAACAGTCTCACCCCTTACTTCCTTAGCTTTGCCAACTAACATCTTTGAATTTTCATAGTCTTTTAGAACTTCTTCTGGTGTAATATTTAATTCTCTTGCTATAATTTCAACAACCTTTGGTCCACAGAACCCGCCTTGGCATCTTCCCATTCCAGGTCTAACTCTTCTTTTTACACCATCTACAGTTCTTGCTCCACAAGGTCTATTTATAGCATCAACTATTTCTCCTTCTGTAATATTTTCACATCTACAGATTATAGTTTTATATTTTTCATCTTTACTTAAGATCTCTTTTTGATCCATTGGCATCATTTCCATAAAAGGCTTGTTTTTTAGTCTTATTGGATTGAAATTTTTATTTAATTCTAGTTCTTTATTATCTTCATGCATTACTTCTTTTAATAAATCTTCCACATATAAAGCTATGGCAGGCGCTGATGCTAGTCCTGGCGATTCTATTCCTGCTACATTTATAAATCCTTTAGCTACTTCTGATTTAAATATCATAAAGTCTCCTGTACTTGGTGTAGCTCTAACTCCAGCAAAAGATGTTATTGTTTTTGAAAAATCTATGTTAGTAACAGATTTTCTTCCACCATTCATAATCTCTTTTAATCCAGATTTGCTTGTAGTTACATCATCTCTTTCCACCTCTTGGGCATTTGGTCCTACTAATAAATTCCCATGAACTGTCTTAGTTACCAGTACTCCCTTTCCTTTTTCTGTTGGGCAAGTAAATAAAGTATGATTTGCTTTATTTCCTTCAGATTTATCTAAAATCTTGTATTCGCCCTTTCTTGGTATAATATAAAACTCATTTCCACCAATAAGGTTATTAATTTTATCTGAATATACACCAGCTGCATTTATTACATATTTTGATTTTATAATTTCTTTATTTGTTTTTATTTCAAAGTAATTTTCTTCTTCTATTTTTTTTATATTTAAAACTTCACTTTCCAGTTTTAACTCAACACCATTTGTAATGGCATTTTCCATAAGAGCTATGTTGAAATTAAATGGACAAACGATTCCAGAGCTTTTACACCAAAGTGCTCCAACCACATCTTCACTAACATTGGGCTCTATTTCTTTCACCTTTTCTCCATCTACTATTTCAATGTCATTTACACCATTATTTAATCCTCTTTCATATAGCTCATGTATATGCTTCATATCATTTTCACTAAAAGCTAAAACTAATGATCCATTATTTTTATATTCAACACTTAATTCTTCACAAATGCTTGGGTACATTTTACAACCTAGAACATTTAGCTTAGCCTTTAATGTTCCTTCTTTTGCATCAAATCCCCCATGTACTATGGCACTATTTGCCTTAGTTGTACCTTGGCAAACTTCCACACCTTTTTCTAAAACTACTGTTTTTAAATCATATTTTGATAGTTGTCTAGCTATTGCACTTCCTGAGATTCCAGCACCTATAATTGCTACATCAAACATATTATTGCCTCCTTTTTGTCCACAAAAAAACAGAGAGTCTCCCTATAATTACTTATAGAAAAGGCTCTCTGTTCTCCCGCCATATATATTAACTTTTATTATTTTTCTGTTTAAAATTTTCTTCTATACTAACCATTATATTCAAATGAAATCCTTTTGTCACTACTTTTATTACAATATTACCATAATTCTTTTTTTGTAGTAGATACTGCCATAGCTCCATATTTTAGTGCATCAATAATTTCTTGTTTCTCATCAATTAGTCCACCACAAATTATAGGTAAATCTGGAAATTCTTTATGCAATCTTTTAACTGCTTTAGTAATTACACCAGGCATAATTTCAATTGCACTTGGTTTTACTCTTCTTATATTCTCCATAGAAGTTTTTAAGGATATAGAATCTAATAAAAATATTCTTTGTACTACATTCATATTTTCTTCTAATGCTTTTTTTACTAAACTTGTCTTTGTTGTTATTATTCCATCTATATGAAATTCGTCCTTTAAGTATTTTACAATTACAGGATTACTGGAAATGCCCCCTATCATATCTAAATGGACAAATACACTTTTATTATTTAGCTTAAGTATATTTACTTTTTCTTTTAATGTTAAAATGTCTCCATTTAGTAAAAATACAACATTACAATCGGAATTTATAACTTTTTGTAAATCTTCATCATCTTTTATAGCCCCTATTATTGGATTACATTCTAATAGCTCTCTCATAATTATTTAGTTTATCCCTTCCTAAAATCCAATTAGTATTTTCTTTTTATAAATTCATTATACATCAAAATCTACAATAATATATATTAAACAATATATTAACAAAGATCTTATCTAAATTGTAGAATATATATTAAATAGATGGCAAGCGTTGACAGGTAACATTCTTAACTACTATACTAAATTTAATTAATTTTAGCATAAAGGAGGATGTAAAATGAAAGTTTTTGCTCATAGAGGAGCTAGTGGTGACTACCCAGAAAATACTATGTTGGCTTTTTCAAAAGCTTTAGAAATAGGTGTAGATGGAATTGAATTAGATGTTCATAAAAGCAAAGATGGACAATTAGTTGTTATACATGATGAAGATGTGGAAAGAACATTTAAAGGTAAAGGACTTATAAAAGACTATACACTTGATGAAATGAAAAGCTTTATGTGTAGGAAATTTGAATTTATTGAAAATAAAGATTGTAAAATCCCCACATTAAGAGAAGTTTTTCAGCTAATTAAAAATGAAAATATTATTTTAAATGTGGAAGCAAAAACTGATTTAATACACTATGATTTAGAACAAGATCTTTTGGACTTAATCAAAGAATATGGTATTGAAGATAAAATTTTTATTTCTTCTTTTAATCACAAGTGCTTAAATATTTTACAAAACTTAGATAATAAATTTAGGTATGGCGCTCTTTATGAGTATGAAAGAGACTATGCTCCAGAAGCTAATGTTGTTGAACATGCTAAAAAATTAAATGTTTATAGCATTAATATTTCAAAACAATTAGTTTCAAAAGAAGTAGTAGATTTGGCCCATGAAAATAACATAAAAGTATTTGTTTACACTGTTAACAAACCTAATGAAATGAGAGAAATGATAGAGCTTCATGTGGATGGTGTATTTTCAGATTATCCAGATTTAATGAATGAAATATTGAGAGAATATTTATTACTCTAGTATATATTATAAGAACAAAACCTGATGAACAAGGATTACCGGCAGTTTGTGAAAAAATTCTCTAAATCTGATTATATTTTTGTAATTTAATCTACCTATAGTATATAAAATCTAGTTTATGCATAGTCTGTTGGGATTTTTCAACTCTTTGTCCATATCTGTAGCATTTCAAAAATAGTGTATTAGGATTTTACTGGTTATGATGTATCTCAATTGGACGATTATCTTTCTTATTAATAGGATCCGTCAAAATTCATATATAACTTGAATGAGTAACGAAAGAAAGCACAGTCAAAGAAGAAAACTTTAAAAAATAGATATGAAAAATAAAATAATACCATTAGGATAATAAAGGATCTAATAGAAAAAGATATAGAAATAATGAAAGAATTAGAAAATAAAATACTCTTCAAAAGTAAAGAAACAGATTAAACAAAATATATTAATAGGTGGGTATGAATTAATATATTTTGTTTAATAACTAAGTTTAACTAATACAACTCTTTAACTATCTTAAAATAGAGTAAAGATATATAAATACTATATTTACGGCTGAAAAAATTAGCCAATATAAAATTGAAGAAAATAAAAAGATACGTTTTTTATTTTCTTTAATTTTAGGTCTAGGTAAAACTTTAATAAAATAATATATAGTAATAATTTGAGCAATAAAAACTCCTATTTTTATAAAAAATTTCATATTCTCTGAGGTAAGGATACTATCATCTCAACTCTAGTAGGTTGGAGAGGAATTACCGTCCTGTAGGACTTTGACACTTCTAAACTATCCATACCATTCCTTTCTAAAATTATTATAATTATTGATTCCAGCTTTTTAAGTATGCATATTTATAATCATATTTGCCAATTTTTACTTTTGTAAATCTAAATACTTTTCCGCATGAAATATTTCCTCCAGCATACATGCTTACTGTTGATGCTATTATTGCTGTTGCTGCAGGTGCAAGTGGTCCAAATAAAGCACTTACTGCTCCTATTCCAAGACCAGAAATTACAAGAAGTGAATTTTTTGATAAATATAAATCAAACCCTCCATCTTTTCTCCACGTTATTTTATTTACCCCATTAGAGTTTTTAGAGGCTCTAAGCATTTTGAAGTTATTTTGATTACTTTCTCTTAATACTTTATCTACATCATAACCTTGTTTCTTTAATGCATCATATACTTCTTGATCTGTAAATGTTATCTCTTTCTCAGTATTAAGGTCTTTGTCAATTTCTATATTATAACTTATAGGTTCAACGCTAAAATGTTCAAAGTTATTTTGTTCTATTGCATAAGAACTATTCGATGTTAATGATGTGATTATTAACGCTCCAGTCATAATTTTTACTAATAATTTCTTTTTATTATTCATATATTTCCCCCTAATTTGTCAATTACCAATATTATACAATAGAATTTTGCATTTTTTTCTTACAAATTCTTTATAATAGCCGGTAAAAAATTTATAACATAATGAGGTAAATTATCAAAAAAATTTTGGACATAGAATAATTAAAATAATTATACACTAATTTTAAAATATTATTTTAGATATATTGAGAGTTCATTTAACGACTCTTCACATTCACATATCTCTTCTCCAAAAAAGTCTACTAATTTCTTTACTTCCTCTTTTGTAAGTACTATATCTTTATCACCTATTAGGATTTTTTTATTAAATAATGACTCTACTAAATTTCTCTGTTCTTGTGACATATCATAATATTCTTGCCAAACATCTAAGCCCTCATTCAAGCTTAGCAGGTGATTTTCAATTATATTTCCACTCTTTTTCATCAAATTTTCATAGTCACTATTTGACCATACTTGTCCTTTGTCCCCCCAAAAAGCAGTTGATATGTATGGCATTATTTTTCCGTTAACATCTTCTAATACATATTGTAATGCTTCTTTCTGTGCAATTTCTATAATTGATTCATCTGCTCCTTCAAAACTTTTACATACGAATTCTTCTGTATAACTATTATAATTAATTTCGTTATAATCTTGAAATACTGCAACCACTTTATCCTCAAAAAAAGTTATTGTTCCTCTGCATCCAGCAGAATCTTGTGTACTATAATTTATGCCATCCCACGAATGTTCATTTGATAATTCTGGATACTCTCCAACCATTACTGCATGAGCAATTGATGCTAATAAACATCCTTCTTTTAACTTATCTAACTTTATTTCTTCTATTTTTTGAATCATTAAATATTTCACCTTTACTATTTATTGTAATTTTCTCTATTTAGCTTACGAGAACTTGCTTAAGTGATATTTTATCAATAACTATAATTATTCTATAGTAAAACTCAATTACTATGTCATATTATAAATTTTTTAATTATAAAAAATAGAGAATAAACAATCAATTATGCATACTCCCTGTTTTCATTCATCTAAAAACATTTAAATCAATGTTTTTATCTTTAATATTTAATATAAATATAATTCTGTATTACTCTACATCTTCTACATATTCTAAAAATAAATCTTGTAACTCACCCTCAGTATCATTACCATCTAATAATAATTTAGGTTCAGCATTGCATCCATGAAGTGTACTACTCCCATCAATTATACCGAACATATTTGATACGGTGTCAACTATTATTTGCTCTATAATACTGATAAATACATCTTTTCTATCTTGTGATAATTCATTGTATAGCTTTGATGATTGTTTCCAGTATTCATTACTTACTTCATCCTTATTAGTATTATTAAGTAAATCTATATATATTTCCTTATTTTCTTGTACTATAGTTTTATAAACACTTTTAATAAAATCTTCATTCATTTTATTTTTCCTCATATCTTTCTATCCAACTTTTAATCATACAATAAGGCAAGAAGTTCTGAAAATTTATTACATACATACTTTTCTTCATTATTCTCATGATCCCAAAATACAATATCAATCCCATTATTTTTCATTCTATAACAAAATATATTTCCAAATGGATCTTCTGCTATAGGTATTAATCTCTTATCCTTAAAATCTTCTATATCCTCAAAAATATTAATTATATAACTAGTATGATTCTCGCAAAAACTTACTATATTACTAAGTATTTCCTCATATCCATCAATATTGATTGCATTTGGATGCGGATGACCGCAATCATAATTTTTTATTACATCTAAAAAATCCTGAGGAAAACTAATATTAAAGTATTCTTCTATCTCTTTAATCATATCCTCTGTTATAATATTATTTTCGTAACAATTCCATTCCATAAAATTTTTCTTCCATTCTATTTTCCAGGTCCCCATATACTAAATCCACCTTTATGACCTGTTTTACGATGTGTTGCTCTATTTATTACTATTTAAACTACTATTTTTCATAATATCTGCATATAATTCTTTACTTGCTTTTCTGAAGTGAGTACCTCTTGATTTTGAGTAATCTGTTGGATCTAATTGCATATCATAGCAAGTTATTGGCATAAACTATAAATAATTGCATCCCTAGGGTAAATTCAAATACGAAGTCCTTGTTGCTAATCAATTATACAATATCTCATTGTGAATATACTAATATATATCCATCCTATTTTTATCTAATAGTATTCAAAATGAAATTTCTCTTTACTCAGATACTTTAGTATATAATATAAAAATAATTTTTAATTATATTCATTTTTAAATTTATTTCTATAATCAATATTTATCAAGGTTAATTCGCTAAATGGTACTATTTTTTTATCTACTTTTTCTATATTGCATTCTTTTGACCATAGAAAAGGATAAATTAAAATACCTTGATTATAATTTATTCCTTGTATATATTTTTCAAATTGACTCCACTTAAAATTTTCATAAAATAAATTTATATCCTCGCTCGATACAAACTCTAATAGTTCAATATAAGTCATTTCAAGATTCTCCCACTCTAATGTATCTGGCGCAAAATACCAAATGTCACCACTATTATAATTTTGATTCTCAGCATTTATTGCAAATAATCCTCCAAATATATCATTTGCTACTATTAGTTTTCCACTATCAAAATATTTTTCAAGTTCGATATTGTAGTCTATGATATTGTAAGATGTAACTCCATTTCCAGAACCCAAAATTCTAATATATCCATTTACAGTAATTCCATAAGTGTTTGCCACCACTTGACCTAACGCAGAATGTTCATCTATTCCCATCCTATTTAAAATACAAGCATTATATTCATCAAGTTTATCTATTCTTATCTTATTATTAGATTCATTCAATATATATACTATTTTTTCCCACAAATTTAACATAGTTTTTAGTCCTCTTATTCAACAATTTTCATCTTAACTTTCGTTCCATTCTTATGTTTTCTTAGCTGGTGACCAAGTGTTGATCCTGACTCTCTATTATCAGAAGAATTAATAGGTCTAACACTAGCGCCTTTTCCAGCTTCACCAAACATAGCTGGAGGGTATTCATCTAAATCAACATATTCTAGAAAAATATATATATTTATATTAAATGTTAGAAAAACCTTCTTCATCCAAAATTTCCATAAATTGTTCAATAAATTCATTATCTTCACACTTTAAATCCATTTTTTCTAAATAAAATTTAACATCTGAATTATTTATAAATGTTAACGCTGTAACTGCTGACAATCTTGTGTCATTATCATTTTCTTTTCTATTATTTATGATTTCTTTTAAACCCTCTATTAGGCTTTCATCTGGGAATAACATAGCATATTGACATGCCCAATACCTCACATATTTATTATTACTTCTTAATGCTCCCCTTAAATGTGGCAACACTGCTTCTTTATCAAATTTGCATATGATAAATTCTACATGTTTATTTATATCATATGTAAACCAATCTCCAAAACAATTTAATAGTAATGGTATACATTTTTCATCACAATATACTTCGTCTAAATATTTTACAGCATCTGCATACATATTTATTTCATATTCTTTTATGTTTGTATCGTCTGGAAAAGGTTGGTTTTCTTTTAAAAAATCTAAAATTTCCTTATAGTTCATAGTCCATCTCCTTTTAATAAGCCTCTTAATTCTCTTATATTTGCTGCTAATTGTTGTCTTCTTGTACCTTCTCTTAGTTTTGGATTTCTATATGTATACGTCTTTTCATGTATGGATTTTTTTATTTATTTTTCTTATATCAAATTTTTAAAACATTAATTTCTTAAATCGTCTAGTTATATATCAGTAAACCTTCATATAACATTCTAAAGTATATCTTAAAATAAATAGGAGACTTGGGCTAGTTATAATATATTAGAATCTCATAACTAATTACATTACATGCAAATCATCAATAATCACTTTGATATCATTATCATTAACGTATATTTCACATAATAATGTCAAATCACTTCTTTCTCCATCAATAAATAAGTCTAAGTAAGTCATATATTTCTTTGTGTTATTTACTTCTATATACTCAAAAAATTCTTTGTACTTTTCTTCATCTACCTTGTCCAGGATTCCTCCATATTCATATAATATCCTTTGAATATCATCAACATTTATTTTTTTGCAATAACCTAAACTATTTATTTTTTTAAACTCATTGTTATATATTAACTTTACAATTTTAATAGATTCCTTAAATAATATCTCATTCATTATCTTCTTCTCCGATTCCCTAGTATCCTAGTTGAAGAATTAAGTTTTAATCAAGTTCATAGTTTTTTAACATACTTCAATTTGATAGTACACTTTTCTACCTAATTTTTATACTTAATCGTCCTACAAGTAGAATGCATTTATTTTTAAATTTTATTAAACCTAAATGAAATATGTATTATATCTTATTTCTTTATTCCGTTAACACTGACTATTCAGTTGTCCAGTTACGGACCAATAAACTTCCATATCAATTTCTTCTAAATTAGATATATCATCTTCGCCACCTAAAAATAATGGAACTTTATACCCCATACAATAATTTAATTTTGCCTTGTTACCACAATATTCAACCCATTCTTTATAAAATGTAGATGCTAAACACGCATCGTTATATACTGGGATTTCTACATTAAGAAATTCTAGTATATCACAAGGTATGTTTAATACTTCTCCTTTAATCTATTGTAAACATGGCATTGTTCCTGCGGTTTGCTGCATGGTAAGTGTAGCATTCTACTTCATTTATTATACTATCTATTCTTGTTTAAGTATATTAATTCAATATCTCCATCAACAAATCCTAATCCAACAGCCTGTAATTGGATTAGCTTATTAGAGTGTTCTCCTACTTTCATGTACTCTTCTATCATTTTTTTTATAAATGTCATACCCTCTGTCCAATCTGATATATCATCATATATTGGTATAGAAAATAAACTTTCTTCCGTGGAAAATATTTCGTCACATGCCCAATCATCATCTTCCTCATTAAATATATCTGATCCAATTAATTGAATATCATATGTCTTGTATTCACCTTCATATAAATTAAAGTTTACAGCAATAACATTTATTGGCATTTTTTCTAAATGATTATTTAACCATGCATAAAACTTTTTTGTAAGCATTATAACTATCTCTCCTATTATTCTAATATTTAATACAATTATATCTATTTTATTTTTATAAGCTCTTTATTTCTAAAAAATCAAATCCTGTCAGATTATTTTGTTCAATAATAGACTTAATTTTTTCAGAAATAAATATTGGTATAGTACTATTTTTTAATCTAAAAATATGATGTCCACTTACCTTTTCACCGTTTATTGCATATTTAGTAATTGATATAAATTTTTCGTTATCTAATTCAAATTCACTATAATCTGAATACTCTAATTCAATTGCATCTACAATATCTAATATATTAATAACTTTATATGATGATGTAATACTATTATCTAATTCATTTTTTATATTTATGTTCAGATATTGAACATCGGCATTAATATATTCATCACATAAACCAATAAATTTATCTGATACAACCAACCACCCATAAATATTAAATAAATAATCAGTAAATAATTCTCCGTTATTTGGATTATACTTAAATTCAATATGATCTTCCCAATTGTATATATACTGACCTATAGTAACTATATATTCATTTATTTTACCTAAATTTCCTTTTTCACAACTAATACAGTTATGTGAATTTCTATGGTTATACATTAACTCATAATATTTCATTTAACCCTCCTACTACCTATTTTTTATTCCAATCTCCATCTAAATTAACAATATATTTACTTGCTATATATTAAAAAATTTTGTATATTTTAAACCTTCACTTACGATATTTTAACTATTCTAGTACCTTTGCATAACGGATATGTATCAACAAATTCCAAAATCTCTCTTTTCATTTTATCAAAGGAATGCCCATAAAAATATATAGCTAACCCTTCTCTTTTACCAAATAATATTATTTCTTCTTTACCTTCAATCTCTATAAGTGAACCTTTTGGTGCTCCTAAACTTTCTAGCTTTATATTTACCTCGTCTACAATTTTCTTAATTAATCTATATAATATTAATCTGGATTCCATATAGCAATCCCCATAATTCTATCTACCACATGATGTCTATCCGCACGTTCCAAATCCTTACATACTTTCTCAGTAGATGGTATTATCGATTATCAACAATCTTCCAAATACCATCTTGTAATAAGTCTGTATAAACTCCTACAAAGAACTTATATTTTTCATTTTGAGATAATTCATCTGTAAATGATACTATATAGATGTACATAAAATGGAATATAAAAATGTACAAAATTATACAAATTTCTGCTATCCTTATCCCGGGAGGGATAGCCATGATTTTAAATTTAATAGGACAAATTAATATAATTAAATCAATGAATTTTAAACCAAATTACTCTGAATTAGCCAGAGAGCATGGAATTGATAGAAGAACAGTGAAAAAATACTATGATGGATATGAAGGTAAACCACAAACTAGAAATAAATCTAGCAAATTAGATCAATACTTAGAAGAAATCAAATTAAAACTTTCAATAAAAGGAATTACAGCAAAGGCTGTATACGAATATTTTTTAGACAAGAATTATGACATTGGATCTTATTCAAATTTTATCAAATATATCAAATCAAAAAATTTAAAACCAACTAAAAAAATAAAAGGACATCCTAGATTTGAAACTCCACCTGGAAAACAAGCGCAAGTAGATTGGAAAGAAGATTTAAAATTAGTATCAAAAAATAATGAAGAATTTATAATAAATGTATTTAACTATAAACTTGGAAATTCTAGATACTGCCATTTTGAATATAGAAATACAAAAACTCAGCAAGATGTATTTGAGTGCCTAATATCATCATTTAAAGCTACCGGAGGTATCCCTTCAGAACTTTTATTTGATAATATGAGTACAGTTGTTGATATTACGGGTAATAAAAGAAAAATTAATAATAAAATGAAAGCATTCGCTTCAGACTTTGGTTTTAATATTAGCCTTTGTAAGCCCCGCCATTCTTATACGAAGGGAAAAGTAGAGTCAGCAAATAAGTTTATTGAATGGTTACTTGCATATAATTATGAATTTGAAACTGAAGAAGATTTAATTCAAATATTAAAAAATATAAATAAAAAAGTAAATCAATCAGCAAACCAGACAACAGGGCTACCGCCTATACTTTTATTTCAAAAAGAAAAGGAATACTTACAGCCTTTACCTAGTAATTCAATAATTGAATCATATATAAACCAAAGGTTGACCGCCAACGTTCATAAAGATTCTCTGATAAATTACAAGAATAGCAAGTATTCCGTCCCTAGCAAATATATAAATAAAACTGTAACTTTGAAAGTTATTGATAACAAGTTACATATATATTTTAGCACAGATTTAATAGCTATTCATGACATAACAAATAAAAAAATGAATTATAATGAAGAGCATTATAAAGAATTAATATCTCCGTATATAAAAAATTCTAACGACATTGATGATATTGCAAGGGATAATTTAAACCAACTAGATTATTTACTTAATGTTAATGGAGGAGAATATGAGTAATTATGTAAAACTACTTAATAATCTTGAAGAATTGTCACTAAATAATATAAAACTTAATTTAGATAAGTATATTGAAATGATTAATAGTCATGAAAAAAGTTTAGTAGATGCACTTTATGAATTAAGCAATCTAGAAATAAACTCCAAACAAGAAAGAGCTAAAACAGCTTGTGTAAAAGTTGCAAACTTTCCATTTATTAAAACTCTAGAAGACTTTGATTTCACATTTCAACCAGCAGTAAATAAACAAGAAATTTTAGATTTAGCTACGCTTAGATTCATAGAGAATAATGAAAATATATTATTTGTAGGAACATCCGGAGTTGGCAAGACACATCTTGCTACCTCCATTGGAATCAAAAGTGCCACAAATAGATACTCTACATATTTTATACCTTTTCAAGAATTGATTCAACAGCTTAAAAGGGCGTTAGCTGAGAATAGATTAGACGCTAGGCTTAAACATTTTTCAAAATACAAAGTTTTAATTATTGATGAAATTGGATATTTGCCAATAGATACTGATGCTGCCAATCTGTTTTTTCAGCTAATTTCAAGAAGATATGAAAAACATTGTACTATAATAACTACTAATTCTAATTTTTCAAAATGGAGTGAAATCTTTGGATCTCCAGCTATAGCTAATGCTATTTTAGATAGGTTACTTCATCATTCTCATATTATTTCTATAAAAGGTCCATCATATAGGTTAAAGTCTAAACTTAATTATTTAGATAGTTCTTCTTCAGGTAATTCTTAAAAGTATATTTTTTGTACATAATTATTTTCCTCTTTTTATACAAATATATATTGCAATTTACATTCATCTACATTTGAACATATCTTCTCATATATTGCTAATGTTGATTCTTTATAAAGACGTCCATAAGCATTCATTTCATTTGGTAAGGATATCTCATAGATATCTCCAAGTTTTAATCTTTTCTTTCTCATTTTAACCAAATTCCTTTCTAGCTGCACGAAAGTATTTTTGTCTATTTTTATTCTTCTCAATTATAGAAATTCCTATTATTTAAAAGGTATGCTCTAATTA
Source organism: Terrisporobacter vanillatitrophus (assembly GCF_051148895.1). Classification (GTDB taxonomy): domain Bacteria; phylum Bacillota; class Clostridia; order Peptostreptococcales; family Peptostreptococcaceae; genus Terrisporobacter; species Terrisporobacter vanillatitrophus. Next base: position 399,724 of record NZ_CP154625.1, on the reverse strand, counting down.
TACACAATAATTGAAGCATACCTTTACTGTTTATATCTTATTTAATATCCGCTTATCGTCTGAATCATTCCAGCTACTGCTCTAATAGTTGCATTAAATTGCCCTGCAATTTTAACATTTATGTAACTATTCTCATCTATACATATGCTAATATTTGATTTATCTACATTTGTAGGTTTATAAGACATGTTTATTTCATGTATTCCAAATAAATCTATATTTACTACCACAGTATTATATTTTAATTGAATCCACTTTTGAGGAGGATTATCCGCATATTTTTGTAAATCAAAAAAAATACTAACTTTATCACATTCATCTAAAACATTTATCTGATCTATCCTAATATCAATTAGATCAGGAACTTGATTGTATAACTTAGTAATAAATACATTGTTATCTAATAGCTCATACCACATGTCATTACCTCTCTATTATTTGTCCAGCTATCTTAATAGCATGTTACTGTTAAGATCTTCACACCGGTCAAGATAGTCAAGTCATTTCAATAACTTGACTTGCTATATTTTTACACAAACCTATCTATTACTCCCAAGGAAAATCAACTTTGATATATATTATTTTCATCATAGAGATGATACCTTGTTGCTAATTTTTATTTATTAATTTTATATAAGTAATTAATTACTTATTTTTAATTTTAAAATATCATCCAATAAATCAAGGGGTTCCACTTCTAATCCTATTAAATTCATATCCCAATTTACGCCTACCAACAATTCATCTTCATTTAACCCTGTAAGCCAATGGTTTAAAAAATCATCTAATATAATGGAACATATTTCATAATCATTCCACTCTTCTTTTAAACATGCTTTCGCATAAATTTTATTTGACCAGAAAGTCATAACCTCTGTATCTTCATATTCATTAGATATAGCAACCGCCCATCCATTTTCATTCTTTAACTTTAATCCCCATACAATTTTATTTTCAATTACATCATCAATAAATTTTTTGTATCTTTTATCCGAATTTATTTTTAGATTTAAAATTTGTTTCATAAGTTGTTTTCCTCTCTAATTTAATAATTATCCATCTCATCTTCTAAGTCACTAACAAATTTTTCAATATCAACATTTAAGTACCTTTTTCCATCCCAAAATAATGCAATAGAAAGTTGTTTCTCTATAATTTTAGGAATCCATAAATCAATAAAATCATATATATCAATAGATTTTGATTTATACTGTTCTTCACTCTTTTTTATATTATCTTGAATAAATTCTTCTTTAGGCCATAAAGGAATTATTACCCTATCACCATCTTTAATTGTAAACCATTGCTCAAAATATAATCCCCATATTTCTTCGTAATCTACAACTTTTTTTATAAAATATTCGTATTGTTTCTCCTCACTTGAGTTTAATACTCCATTTATTTCATTTTTCAATTTTATCACCTTTTCTTACCGTTGTTATCAAATTTATGTTAGCGTTTATGGTCTTTTATAGTATTTAAATTACTGTATTCATATCCATAGCCTTTTCTTTCCTCATATCACCTTGCATGATCCATTTGATGCCCTTTAGGTACCCTTATGCATATTCGAATATTTTTGTCCAGGTATATGCCCCATATCCCACTGTACACTTCTTTTTTTAGATTTATTCCATTCTATCTCTACTCCAATTGATCATAAGCTATTGCAAAACAATTCTATATGATATGCAATAGCTAAATTTAAAATACTTTTAATTTACAATATTAATTTATTCTCTTTATACAACTCTCTTGCTTTATTTAAACTTATTTCATTTGCACCACCTTCATAATCTGGTTCATTATATTGAACTTCGTCATCTTCCCATCCACATATCTTACATATTTCAAATGTACCTGGTGGTTTTTCATCTAAACTTAAATTTCCACAACATGAACATGCATATTTTATCATTTTATCTTTTCTCTCCACTAATAGAATTCTTTCTAACTGCATGAAGGTATTTTTATTCTTTTTACTTATACCATTAACAGCATTTCCTGAAGTACTACCTATTGATTTAGCTCTATCATTTATGTTATCTCAAATTTTAAATAAATGTTTATTTTTATTTAATCGTTTCTTCTATAAAAAATTGTTTATACTTCAGATCTTCGTCATAATAAAAGCATCTTCCTTCAGACTTCTTAACGGAAACTCGAAAATATTCTAATGCCTTATCTTTTTCACCAATTTCATAAGCTACCTTTCCTGCCCACATTTCACGGTCTCCAGTATCAAAGCGATTTAAGCCAACATAAAAAACTTTATCAGCCCACTCAAGCATAATATCAACATACTTACCTTCTATTGTCGCATTTAAAATATCCATTACAATATTATAACTTTCAGGATGCTCGTATTTATTATTTGGTATTTTATCCCACGCTTCAATAAGAAGATAAATAGCATTTTCATAGTTTTTATTTTCTAACTCTTCATAGTGCTGCATTATTAGTTCTTCAATTTCAATGTCGATTTTATTTCTTTTATTTTTTGACCTTCCCATAAAACACTCCTAAATTAAATTCTTTACTATTTTAAAATATTTTTCATCGTCTTCTTCAAATATTTCTTTTCCTTCAAGCATATATGCTTGTAATAAATATTCTTTAGCTTTATACATATTATCTAGTTCAAAGAAGCACTGTCCTATTCTTAATAAGATAAATGGATTTCCTATTCCGTCCGGACATTTTAATGCCTCAAACATATAATTTAAAGATGCTTCATAGTCATTAGCTAGAAAACTTGCATCCCCTAATGTTGCATAAATCCATGTACTTGCTTCCCAAATGTCTTTAGGTTGCGGAATTAAGCTCAATGCTTTTTTTAACACTTCTATAGACTCATGAAATTTGCCATCTTCAATAAGCTCATTCCCCTCATCACTTAATTCCATTATTTGTTCATATATTTTATCATCTAATTCCATATCTTCATTCTCCTATATTTTTAATTTGCTGGTAGTAAATATTTTTGCTTTAGTCTTGCTCAACTTGACCTATTAATACTATAGTAAATATATCAATATGGATATACTATCTAAAGCTATCACATATACATGGACTTACTTCATATATGTGAATAATATTATTTTTAATCACCGATTGATACTATTCCAGTTCCCATTGATAAAGCTGCTTGCGCCATACTAATCAAGTTCTTCAACATGACAGTCCATACTTTCAGTTCTTCCACCAGTATTAGATTTTACTACAGAATTCCTTCCCTTTAAAGTACTATTTATGCCACTCTTTATGTCAAAATTTTCATTAAAACTAGGCTTATTTTTATATGTAGAACTAGAACCATGCCTATCAACAAATTTCTGTTTCACCAAAGTCAGTGTATTCATAAGCTACTTCACTTTTTCCTTCTACATTTCTATCATAAGTATCTGCTATACTTATGTGTCTTTCAAAACTTACAATTATAATTGTACTAAAAAGTATTGCATAGCAATTCTATTTGCTATGCAATAGATAAACTGTAATTTATAATATTAATACTATATTTGATTAAAAATCTTTAATTAATCTTCCTCTTAATACCATACAAATAATTTATTAAAATATTCATATCTCTCAACACATATTCCATATTTAAGATTTTCATCAACTAGAACTAAATCACTATAGCCCTCTTTAAATTTAGAAAATTCGGCTATATCACCTAAATACTTAAAAAAATCTTCTACTTTTATTCTTATTGCTCCACATTCTCTATCTTCATAATGAAGCAATATTGCATTTTCATAAAAAAATATTTTAAATATCTCCTCTAAATTTGCTACTTTGTTTAGATTAGGTGTTTTATAATATACTTCTTTTTGCATCAACATAAAATTCATGAACTGTTCTATTTTCTGAAGTCCCATTATAAACAATCTTATCAATATCCTCTACTATTGCTCTTTCACCTGATTGAAAAACTACTATATCTCCTTCTTCAATCATACTTGATGGTATCCATCCTACATTTTCTATATAAAAATTTACTTCGTTCATATCGCCAATGAGATACTTTCGTTACCACTTCATGTAACTCAGTTACTTAAATATCATGTTGCTAAATATAATCTATTACTTCTCATTCTTGTTTTATCCAAAGTATAGTATCCATTTCTTTTACAAAAGTTTAAGCTCCTTTTTAATTAAAAAAAGATTAAAAATAAAATATCATTAAATAGAGTATATTTCTATACTATAGCAATATACTTCTTCTAGGTAATTTATCAAGCTTTAATTCTATAATCTGCTCTTCTACTGTTTTTCTTATTTTTTCTGGTTCTTTTATTTCCTCAAATATCTTAGAAAAAACTTTATCTTTATCTTCTTCAGTTAGAGTTGATAACTGTTTTATTTTTTCATTTGCAAAAACAACCGACTCCTTTATTATTGATTCATTTCCACTCCAACCAGCTAAATATAAGACTGTTTCTATTATACATATTTTATCGCTATGATAAAGATTACTATACGCTTCTTTTAATCTATCTAGTAGTTCATTTATATGTATATCCCCCTCTATTGGTACTATAGCCTTATTTTTTAATACTTCTGCTATTTTCATATATTTATCTGGCTTACTAACTGTTGTCACATAGTTGAAGTTGTCCGTTATATTAAGAGATGTACTAACAAAGCCTATATTATTAGCTAAATTATGTATATATAATGTTGGATAATACATATTTTTATTAGACCCTATCTCTAATAAAATTCCGACTACTATTGGTCCTAAAATATTCATTAAAGACATATTTTCCTCTATCTCCATGCATGGAAGTAGTTCATGCCATTGATTTGTAACCTCTTTTTTCATTGTTCTTGTATAATTTTTCCCTGGCATTATTTTCTCCCTTCTTAACTTCTTTTTTTAGGATTAATCTCTAATATTCTTGCTTCAGATGGTCCTTGATTTTTGATTTTTTTTTTGATTTTTAGATAATCCCTTACCTGGTTTTTTTACAAATTTATAATCATATACAATATTTCTCTTCTCATCATGTACGTCTAATCTTTAACTTCCTTTTCTTCTTTTTTTATCAATGCTGCCTCCATACTTTTATTATTATCATACTTTGTTCCTAAGTGCTGTTCCTAAGCACCAAAAACCCTATACGCGCGCACATGTACATACACGCCATTTTTTCTTATTTTTTTATGATTATTAAATAACTAGAAATCCTTATAGGCACACTAGGAACACACCTCCTTCAAACACTGTTCTTTACTAACACCTAGGTTGTTCCTATGTTTGTACTTATGCCTGTTCCTATCTATCAAAGCACAATATTTCTATCAAATTTGCTGTTCCTAACTGTTCCTAACTGTTCCTAACTGTTCCTAAAATTTTAATTTTTATCATAGGTGTATATTATAGTATCATCTGTACAAAAATTTTTATCTTAGATGTATTCCTCTTGTAAAAATTATTGCATAGCAATTATAATCGCTATGCAATAATCAAATACAGAATTCTAATATTAAGTTTTATATTATATAAAATTTTCAACAAATGTTTATTTTTCTTTAATCGTTTCTTCTATAAAAACTGTTTATACTTCACATCTTTATCATCATATTAATTACTAAATCTCATCATTCTTAACAATTCCCATATTTACTCTATCACTAGAATTAATTGTTGTACTTCCTTCATACAACATCTCACCATCTTTCTCATCAAACACATAGAAATTATATGGTGTTTGATAATTTTTTTCATACTTATTTGTCTCAACATAGGTAGCTGATGCTACATATATTTTCCCATTATCTCTTCTTACTCTATCTCCAGATGTAAAATCTCCATTATAGTTTATATTTAATTTATATTTATATTTTAAATTTCTATCTTTTAGATTTACTAAAATACCTTCTACATTTTTACTTATCTCACTATTTATTTGATCTATTGATGGCATAGATAATAATAATATTTCATCATTTTCTATATCATAAGATGTTTCAATATAATCATCCTTCGTTTTTAAATCTATTAAATTTACTTCTTTTAGTTTTATATCTAATTCAAATAAATTCGTACTATAATCATCTGATTTATTTTTTTTCTTATTAACTATAAAATATCCTTTATTTCCATTACTAAATCCTGATTGTTTTATACTTAAATCTTTGCCTTCATAATCTTTACTAACTATACATTTAGAAGTTTTATTAGATAAATTTAATTTATATAGACTCACATTTGTAATTTTATAACGTGAATCTGATAATGTAGAATCATCTGCATACTCTTCATAAGATGAATCATCCGAAATATCACCGTAGGAGTACATAGTTGCTACATAAAGAATATCTCCTTCTTTTTTTACAGGCATTGATACATAATTATAATTTTCGTTAGTTTCTATACCTTCACCCATATCAATATTATAAGATTTTATTTTATTATTTTTCTTATCTTTTATTTCAATATAAGCCATCATTCTTTCTTTATTACTATCAGCTATCTGAGCTGTACCAACAGTTTCTTTATCTTCAAATACAATATTTTTATCATATTTAAATTGAAATAAATCACGATTATCTAAATTTTCTTTTGTTAAATTAAAAAGTGTATCTCTTTGTTTTACAAGTTTCTTCGTTGTAGTACTGTTTTTATTTATAAGAATCTCATCTGTTTCAAATACTCCTCCTGTTTTTTGTAGTAATATATTCATATCTCCTAAAGCAGCTCTTTTACCATGTACATCTTTTACTACTATATCTGTTTTATATATATTAGCTAGAGAAATACCAACTAGTATAGTTCCCACTACTGATATTATTAATATTATTTTTGATAATTTTATTTTCATGATATTTCCCTCCCTAATCACACATTTTATTTTTTAATAAATTATAAGATACAAATATTGAAACCAAAAATACTACTATGTAGAAAATTATATTATTTCTTAAAATATCATCAGAGTATTTATGATCTACTATTATTACAAAATATATAATGAATAAAGTAACCATAGATACAATTCCTATAAGACCACCGACTTTTTTTATTGATTTAGACATAAGGACTGCTGTAAATATAGATGTAACAGCAGCTATTGGTCCTATTATAAATATCATTAAAAATTCCATAGGGTAGATTGGCACTAACATTAAATCAGTAATTCCTACCATACCATTCATATTATTTATACTATTAATCATGTTTATTATAGGTATATTTGCATATTTACTAACTATAAAAGCTTCTATCCCCCATAACAAGTGTTGAACAAATATTATGCTATAAATCAAAGTAAGCATTGTTATTAATTTTGAAATAAATATGATAAATCTATTTTCCGGCAACATAAAAAATGTATATATTGTTTTTGATTTACTAGAAAAATCTCTTTGCCATATTAATACACAGTAAAATGCACATCCTATTAAAGCTAAAAACATCAGCAAATTTGATAAATAATATATAAAGTTAGGTAGCTGAAGTTCTAAAAACATATGCTTTCCTATATTAGTTTTTAATACTGATATTTGTTGTGCTACACCAGTTTCTGCTTTTATATCTTCGAGTACCCTATATATTCCTAAAATAAGAATTCCTATATTACCTAGTGTTATCAATGAAATTACAGCAAAAAATATCTTCTGCACTCTTCTAAACTCTATATCAAAAAGTGTTAATATCTTACTCCCCATTATATACCTCCCTCATTTTATCTAGTATTGATTTTCCTTCATTTTGTCTAACTTCTTCTGCATTAAATATCTGTTCAATTTTTCCGTTATTTAGAATTATTACATTATCTACTATTTGTTCTATTTCATCAATTTCATGAGTAGTTATTACAATACTTTCGTCATCTTCCATATATGTTAACATTGCTTTTATAAACTCTTCTCTTTTAAAAATATCTATGCCTGAAAATGGTTCATCAAGTAAAATATATTTAGCTCTCTGAGCAAATCCAATTATAATCTTTACTCTTGCCTTATTACCCTTAGACAGTTCACTTATTTTTTTATCATCAGTTAAAGAGAACATCTTAAGCATTTCATAAGCTCTTTCTTCATCCCAATTTTTATAAAATAACTTCATGAAATCAAAAGTTTCTTTTATATTAAGATGACTAAAATGAATATCTATATCTGGCACAAAAGCTAGTTTATTATAAGTTTGTTGATTAAATTTTTCCCCATCAATTAAAATTTCTCCACTATTTGGTTTTACTAATCCTGCTATAGCTTTTAGAATAGTAGATTTTCCAACACCGTTAACACCAAGTATGCAAGTGATGTTTCCTTCTTCTATATTAAAGGAAACATCATCTAAAGCTTTTACTTTCTTGTATTTCTTTTTCACATTTTTAACTTCAATCATTATTTTCCTCCCCTATATATTTCCCTTACTTATATATATTTCTTAGTAATAATATCCTTAACTTCTTCTATGGGTACATTAATTGCTTTCATTTGCTCTATAAAAACATCTGTCGCTTCACTTATTAAATCTTTTCTTATTTGTCGTATTAAATTATCATCTTCAGTAATTGTACTTTGATTATTTTTGATTGTATTGATTATCCCCATTTCTTCCATCTCCTTATAAGCTTTTTGAACTGTATTTGGATTTACATTTATATTAACTGCCATTTCTCTTCTAGAAGGTAGTCTCTCTCCCTTTTGTATTTCCCCAGTGACTATCTTCTGTTTTATATTTCTGATAATTTGGATATAAACTGGTTCTCTATCATTTACTGTAAATTTCAAGGTATTTCTCCTCTCTTAATTATTTTTTGCCCTGTGTATTAATAATATAATACACTTCATGTACAAGTGTATTATATTATTAATACACTAAAAAAGTCAATTATTTTTTCCATATAATAATAACTAAAATAGCTACCGTAAATTAATTTTATTTTCTTATACGATAGCTATTATATACATTTATCAAAAAAAGAGCTGTCTCACGACAGCTCTTTCTATATTAACTACATTTCATCTAATATTTCTCTTAATTCCTCTTCATCATAGTGATAAGCACTATTACAGAAGTGGCAGCTTATTTCAGCTTGCTTATCTTCTTCTATTATTTCAGTTAAAGTTTCTCTACCTAATGATATTAAAACTTTCTTTATTCTGTCTTTTGAACAGTTACAGTCAAATTTAACATCACATATATCTAGTATCTTTGGATCTAATCCTTCTAACACTAAATTTAATATGTCATCTAGAGTCATTCCTTCACTTAACATTGTAGTAACTGATTTTAACTTAGACACATTTTGTTCTAAAGTAGCTATAGTTTCTTCTGTTGCATCTGGCATTAATTGAACTATTAATCCTCCAGCTTGCTGAACTTCCGTTTCTGTTGTAAGAACACCTAAAGAAACTACTGATGGAGTTTGCTCAGATAATGCAAAGTAGTGAGTGAAGTCTTCTGCTATTTCTCCACTTACTAATGGATAAGAACCAACATAAGGCTCTCTAAGTCCTAAGTCTTTTATTACTTTAACATATCCCTTATTTCCTACTGCTCCAGCAACGTTTAATTTTCCATTTGGATAGTCCTGTACTTCCACACCGTTTAAGTCTGGGTATTGTACATAACCTTTAACATTTCCTTTTGCGTCAGCAGTTGTAAGTATAGTCCCTATAGGTCCTCCACCTTTTATGATTACACTTAACTCATCTTTATCATTTTTCATCATTAAGCCCATCATTGCTGTAGCTGTTAATGTTCTTCCAAGTGCTGCAGTTGCAACTTTTATTGTATTATGATTATCTCTAGCAGTTTGAACTAAGTTTTTAGTTACGCCAACGTAAGCTCTTACTTGTCCATTTGTGCTAGTTGCTTTTATAACGTAATCCTTCATTATTTTCCCTCCATTTATGCTTATTTTTTACAAACAAAAAATACTCTTTCGCTGTCTTCTTTTGGAGCTTCTAATTTAAAATCTCCATAAGTTTTTATATACTCAAATCCTGCATTTTTTAGTAAATGGATTATTTCATCATTTTTATAGGCTCTTTGTAAGTGGTTTTCTTCAAATTTATCGAATCTACCATCTTCTCCTTTAACAAAGAATGCAAGATCCATTTCTACTAAGTTTTCGTAATCATCAAAGTAGTTTTGCCACATGTAAGCTATATCTTCTCTATTTTCACCATACATGTTGTTTCCTAGGACTTTTGATAATTTGTAATAAGAACTTATATCAAATATGAAAATTCCATTTTCTTTTAGTAACTCATGACATTTAGAAAATACACCTTCTAAATCTTCATCATAAGTTATGTAGTTAAATCCATCGCATCCACAAAGGATACAGTCTAAGTTAGTAACATCAAAATCAAGCTCTACGATGTCTTGTTCTAACAATACTAACTCAACATTTTCTCTTTCTCCTTTTTCTCTGGCAACTTGTAGCATTTCTTCTGAAATATCTATTCCTGCGATATCATAATTTTTCTTAGTAAGTGGTATAGTTAAATTTCCTGTACCACAAGCTAATTCTAATATATTTTGTACTTCAACATTTTCACTTTTTATTATATCTTGAATGTATTTGACCCAATTGTCATAATCAACTTCACTCATAAGTTCATCATAAACAAAGGCAAAATCACTATACTGATTCATCCTTTTTATCCTCTTCTTCAGCTTTCTTTTTTAATTGTTTTTTTCGTGATGTGAGGATTCCACCGATTCTTCCCGCTTCCTTAGCAGTAAGACCTGCCCATCCTTTTTCATCAACTTTATCAAGCAGACCTAATTCTTCTGCTATCTCATATTTCATTATATCATCTTGTGTCAATGGTTTTACTTTTTTTTCATTTTTCTTTCTTTGCTTTTCACATTTATAAATGAATTCTTCAGTTAATTTATTTTTATCCATAAAAAACACCCCTTCTTTTTTTGTAGTTTTGTCATCTAGACAAAAATTTATACAAAAAACTAAGGGGGTATGTTCTACTGATAAATATAAATCATACTGCAAGGCTAACTTTTTATATAAGTGCCTATACAAAAACTAATAAAAATATTCTATTTAGAAAGTGAATCCTTATACTTTAATAATGCTTTATATATGTTTAAACCACTCATTAATATATCCTCATTAAAATCAAAATTCAAATTATGAAGTCCATTTATAAAGCCTTTTTCTTCATTTCTAGCACCTAACATAAAGAATAAGCCTGGTACTTCCCTTTGATAATAAGAAAAGTCTTCCGAAATCATAAGTGGATCTGTTTCTATTATCATGTCCTTTCCAATAGCATTAACAAATTCATCATACAGCTTTTTATCATTATTAACTGCTAAATATCCATGTATAATTTCAATATTTATTTTACAACCATAGGATATTTCAAACCCCTTAGCAAATTCTCTTATTCTATTTATCATAGTATCATAAACATAAGGATTAAAACATCTGACAGTTCCTTCTAATCTCACTTCTTCAGCAATAATATTTCTGATACTTCCTCCAGTTATTTTACCTATAGTTATAACAGCTCCTTCTATAGGATTAATATTTCTAGATATTATACTTTGTAAACTTGTAATAAATTCTGATGCTATTAAAACTGCATCTTTTGTATTTTGTGGTATGGCACCATGACCACCCCTGCCAATTATATCTATATTTATTTCTCCATTTTGAGCCATTAAATATCCTGGTCTACAAGCCACATACCCTTCTTGGAAATCCGGATGTATATGAAGTCCATAAACTTCATCCACTTTGTATTTTTTGAATACACCAGCATCCATAAGCCTTTCAGCTCCACCAGTATCTTCTTCTGCTGGTTGGAATACAAATACTATATTATCATTTAACTTTTCTCTATTATCCACTATATATTCTATTAGACCAAGAAGTATACTCATGTGTCCATCATGTCCACATAAATGTTCAACTCCTTTAGGACTAGGTAGTGCATCTATATCTGCTCTGAAGGCAATTGTTTTTTGGGGATTTTTCCCTTTTATAATTCCCACTGTTGCTGTTTCAAAATATATTTCATATTCCACGCCTAGTTTTTCTAAGTAGTCTCTAATATATTTTGCTGTATTAAATTCCACGTGAGAAAGTTCTGCTAGATTATGCAAGTTACGTCTATGTTTTTTTACTCTGTCCTCCAAATATATTGTTTCCATAAAAAATCCCCCTTGTCTGTAAATTAGATTGTACCATATGGTTTGAATCGTCTTAATTCTTCAATCATGTTTGCTATTATATTTTTTATTTATAGTAACTTCTTATAATTAATAGTATCATCTCTATTATAAACTTATAACATTTTTTTATAAAAAAAGAAACAGGAATTACCCTGTTTCTTTTATCTATTTTTAATATAAATATTTTATTATTTAAAAACTAGCAAGTGAAGAATAATTTAGCTATTCCACCTTTTGAAGTTTCTCTGTATTTATCCATCATATCTCTACCAGTTTCGTCCATTATTTTAACGATTTGGTCGAAAGTAACTTGATGCTCTCCATCAGTTAATAATGAATAGTTAGCAGCGTCTAAAGCTCTTTGAGCACCCATTGCATTTCTTTCTATACATGGTATTTGAACATATCCGTAAGCTGGGTCACAAGTCATTCCTAAGTGATGCTCTAAACCGATTTCTGCAGCGTATTCTATTTGTCTTAATGATCCACCTTTTAAGAATGCTATTGCAGCAGCAGCCATTGCACAAGCAACACCTACTTCACCTTGACATCCAACTTCAGCACCTGAAACAGATCCGTTTCTCTTAACAAGAACACCTACTAAACCTGCTACAGCTAAAGCGTCTAATATCATTTCATCATCATATCCATAGAACTCTTGCATTGCGAAGAATATTCCTGGTATAACACCTGCAGAACCACATGTTGGAGCAGTTACTATAACATATCCTGATGCATTTTGCTCTGAAGCAGCTAAAGCATAAGCATATACTAATGTATTTAATTGCTTGTTAGCAAGATATTGCTTGTAGAAGTATCCTGCTTTTCTTTCTAAGTTTAATTTACCTGGTATAACTTCTGTAGCTTTTAATCCATCAACTACTGCTTTTTTCATTGCATCTTTAATAGTTACTAAGTAATCCATTATATCAGCATCATCGTAAGTTTTTATATAATCTACGAAGTTTTTGTTGTTTTCTTTACACCAAGTTATTATATCTTCCATTGTTGAATGAGGATAAGTGTCGTTTCCTCCAGCATTTCTCATTCCTTCTTCAGCTATTGTTCCTCCACCAACAGAGTAGATAGTCCAATCTCCTATTACGTTTCCATCTGCATCTATAGCTTCTAACATCATTCCATTTGGATGATATGGTTTTACTACGTCTTCTCTCCAAAGTATTTCAACTTCCTTTGGCTCAAGCGTTTTCTTGATTATATAATCAGTTAAATGCCCTTCTCCTGTTGCAGCTAAACTTCCATATAAATGAGCTTTGTAGCTAGCAGCATCTGGGTATTTATTTTTGAATTGTTCTGCGGCTCTTTGAGGACCCATTGTATGTGAGCTGGAAGGTCCATTACCTACTTTGTAAAGTTCTTTTAGTGATTCCATTTTATTCCTCCTCGGGATTCATATATTCTTTTAATTGAAATAAGAAAACATATTCCTAATTAGCATTATACATTTCTTCTAATAATAATTTAAGAATTATTTGCTTTTATAAAATGTTTTTATAAATATTTTAAATAACATATACAAATATTTTACCTAAAATACGACAAAAAATCTAGATGTTGTTTTAGGTAATTTATTACATTTTTATTACATTGTTATTGATTTTTTTAATTTTTTGTATTATCATTATTAATAATTTAAAAAACTATCTTAACCTAGGGTAGAGGTGCAGTAATTAAAAGTATTTGAAAGTAGTCGGCAGATGATGATATTCAAAGAAAGGAATTATTGCCGAAAAGATAATCTTTGCAAGGATTATTTTTGGGGTTATGCATAATATGTATAACACTGTCACTTATTTTTAAGTGGTGAGCTACAAGGTTTACTTTGACATGTCGTTTTAAACGTACAAAGTATACCTTTGTACGTTTTTTTATATATATAAATATAAAGCTCTCCCTTAAATTTTCTCTATGTTATTAATGTTAAATCTAAAATATATTACGGGGTGATTATAATGAAAAAAATTAATATTGCTTTAGTTGGTGCTACTGGTATGGTTGGAAGAACTTTTATAAAGGTTTTAGAAGAAAGAAATTTTCCAATAAATAATATCTATATGTTCTCTTCTGCAAAATCAGCAGGTACAACTGTAAAGTTTGCTGATAAAGATGTAGTCGTAGAAGAACTTAATGAAAATTCTTTTGATAGAGATATACAAATAGCTCTATTCTCTGCTGGTGGAGGAATAAGCCAAAAATATGCGCCAATAGCTGCTTCAAAAGGAGTAATCGTTGTTGATAACTCAAGCCAATGGAGAATGGATCCTGATGTTCCATTAGTTGTTCCAGAAGTTAATCCAGAGGCTGTAAAAAATCACAAGGGAATAATTGCAAACCCAAACTGCTCTACTATCCAAGCTATGGTCCCTCTTAAACCATTACATGATAAATACAATTTAAAAAGAGTTGTTTACTCAACTTACCAAGCCGTATCAGGTTCTGGAGTTAAAGGAGTTCAAGACTTGGAAGATGGAATTCAAGGAAAGCCAAACACTTTCTATCCTCATCCAATAGCATTTAACTGTCTTCCTCATATAGACGTTTTCGAAGAAAACGGATATACAAAGGAAGAAATGAAAATGGTTAATGAAACTATGAAAATCTTAGATGACTATAACATTAAAATTACTGCTACTACTGTAAGAGTTCCAGTAAGAGGCGCTCATAGTGAATCTATAAACTTAGAGTTTAATAAACCATTTGAGTTGGAAGATGTATTTACTGCTCTAAAAAATACTGAAGGTGTAGTTGTTGTTGATAATCCAGCAAATAACGAATATCCTCTAGCAGTTGATGCTGAAGGTCATGATGAAGTTTATGTTGGAAGAATAAGAAGAGACTTCAGTGTGGATAATGGTGTTAATATGTGGGTTGTTGCTGATAACATAAGAAAAGGTGCTGCTACTAACGCAGTTCAGATAGCTGAATTATTATTAAAATATGATTTAGTATAAAAATGAGCTTTAATAAATATTAATTAATAGAGGTTAAATTTAAGATAAAAAGGAGAGGTTTTTATGATTTTTAAAGGTTCTGCAGTTGCTTTAGTTACGCCATTTGATGAAAATGGAGAGGTTAATGTTGAAAAAATAAAAGAATTAGTAGATTTTCAAATTGAAAATGGTACTGATGCTATAGTTGCTTGTGGTACTACTGGGGAAGCTAGCACTATGAATGACGAAGAACATTTATTAGCAATCAAAACTGTTATTGATGCTGTTGACAAAAGAGTTCCTGTAATAGCTGGAACAGGTGGAAACGACACTGCTCACTCCATCTATATGAGTCAAGAAGCTGAAAAATTAGGTGCAGATGCTCTTTTAGTTATAACTCCTTATTATAATAAGGCTAATAAATCAGGGCTTAGAAAACACTTTGTATCTATTGCAAATAGTGTTAAACTACCTATAATTTTATACAATGTTCCTTCACGTACAAAGGTTAATATACCACCTGCTCTTGTTGCTGATTTAGCTAGAAATGTGGATAACATTGTAGCTCTTAAAGAGGCTTGTGGAGATTTAGCTCAAGTAGCTGAAGTTTGCAGATTAGTTCCAGATGACTTTGCTGTATATTCTGGTAATGATGATTCAATACTTCCTCTACTTTCTCTAGGAGGGTCTGGAGTCATATCAGTTCTAGCTAATATTTGTCCACAAGAAACTCATGATTTAGTAGCTAAATTTATGGAAGGTGATATAGAAGGGTCTAGAAAATTACAATTAGGTATGAAACCTTTAATAGATGCTTTATTTATAGAAGTAAATCCTGTACCAGTAAAAACTGCTGTTAATTTATTAGGATTTAATGTGGGAGATTTAAGACTTCCTCTAGCTGAAATGGAAGAACAAAATTTAGAAATTTTAAAAAGAGAATTAGTTAATTGGGGACTAAAAATATAGGAGGCAACATGTTAAAAGTAATTATAAATGGTTATAGTGGTAGTATGGGTAAAGTTTTAACTAAATGTGTTAATGAAGATAGTGAACTACAACTTGTTTGTGGTGTATCTAGAGATGAATTAGAAGTTCCCTTCAAAACTTACTATAAGATGAGTGATATAGAAGAAAATGCTGATGTTATTATCGATTTTTCTCATCACTCTGCTATATATGATGTTTTGGATTATGCAACAAAAACAAAACTTCCTTTAGTAATAGCAACTACAGGTTTTAATGATGAAGAATTAAGCGAAATAGAAAAAGCTTCGGCTATTATTCCTATTTTCCACTCTTCTAACATGTCTCTAGGCGTAAATGTTCTAGTAAGATTAGTTAAAGAAGCTGCTAAAGCTCTTAATGGATTTGATATAGAAATAATAGAAAAACACCATAATAAAAAACTAGATTCACCTAGTGGTACAGCTGTTATGATAGCTAATGGAATTAAAGAGGTTCTGCCAGAAAGTGAATGTATATATGGAAGATATGGTCGCTGCGAAAAGAGAAAACCTACTGAAGTTGGTATTCATGCCATAAGAGGTGGAACAATAGTAGGTGAACACACTACTATATTTGCTGGCCATGATGAAGTTGTAGAAATAAAACATACAGCTCAATCTAAGGATATTTTTGCACAAGGAGCTATTACTGCTGCAAAATTCTTAGTAAATAAAGAAGCTGGATATTACAATATGAACAATATGTTAGACTAAAACTAGACAAAATTTGGAGGAGAACAATGGTTAACTTAAATGATGCGTATGAAATAGCTAAATATATAAAAGATGCTGAAAAACAAACACCTGTAAAAGTTTATGTTTCAGGAGATATAAAAATAGAAAAAAACGACAAATATAAAGTATTTGGTCAAGAAGGTTCTTATATTTTAATTGGTGATTATAAAACTATAATGAAAGATGTGGAAAGTTTTAAATCTTCTGTGGAGGATATTCATATAGAATATGATAGAAGAAATTCAGCTATCCCTCTTTATAATTTCTTACATGCTGAGGCTAGAATTGAGCCAGGTGCATTAATAAGAGATATGGTTACAATAGAGAAAAATGCCGTAATTATGATGGGTGCTGTGATAAATATAGGTGCCATTGTGGGCGAAGGATCTATGGTAGATATGAATGCTGTAATAGGTGCTAGAGGAATGCTTGGTAGAAATGTACACCTTGGGGCTTGTTCTGTTGTTGCTGGTGTTCTTGAGCCACCTTCTGCTACTCCTGTTATAATCGAAGATGATGTATTAATAGGCGCAAATTCAGTTATTCTTGAAGGCGTTAGAGTTGGTAAAGGTTCTGTTGTTGCTGCAGGTTCTGTTGTTACAAAAGATGTTCCTCCAGGTGTTGTAGTAGCTGGCTCTCCTGCTAGAATAATTAAGAATAAAGATGAAAAAACTGCTGATAAAACAAAGGTTATGGAAGATCTAAGAAAATTAGATTAATCTAAAATAAAATTAATAAAAGGAATAAGCTGATTTTCAATCAACTTATTCCTTTTTATATCCAAATTAAATCACTTCAAATATAATCTTATCCTACAAAATTCATTAATATAGGTACTAGCATAACTGTTAAAACACCAGAAATACCTATAGACAGAGATGACATAGCACCTTCCACCTCTCCCATTTCTAGAGCCTTACTTGTACCCATAGCATGAGCTGCCGTACCTAAAGCTATTCCTTTTGATACAGGATGCGTTATCTTACCTATTTTTAATACTAAATCCCCTAATATATTTCCAAATATACCTGTTGCAATTATACAAACAACAGTTATAGATTCCACTCCACCTAGTGCGTTAACTAATGATATTCCCATTGGTGTTGTAATTGATTTTGGTAAAATAGAGTAAACTATCTCGTTATTTGTTAAAGTTAATTTTCCTATAATAGTTATTATTATAAAAGAAGTAACTACTCCTACTACAATTCCAATAAGAATTTCTTTTAAATGCTTTTTAAATAAATCAAACTGTCTGTAAAGTGGTACTGCTAAAACCACCGTAACAGGTCCTAACATAAAATTCATTATATCTGCACCTATTTTGAATTTTTCATAAGGTATATTTGTAATTTTTAAAAATAATATAATTAGTATTATGCATATTAATAAACCATTAAATATAGGTTTTTTTGCTTTTTTCTGTATAAATAAACCTATATTATAAAAAGCTAAAATTGTTACAAGTCCAAATAATTGTGTATTTAATATCTGCTCCATTTATTATCTCCTATCTCTCTACTATGCAAATCTTTCTTCGTCGGATTCTTCTATATCCACTTGCTTTTTATGAATCATAATATCTACCGTTTTGCCCGTTACAAACATAATAATCATAGTTGCAGCAGTTACGCTCAATAATAAAACAACCATATTCTCTCCTATTAAACCTAAAGAGTTTATAAGAGATACACCTGCTGGCACAAAAAATATAGCCATGTTATTAAGTAGAAAATCTGTTACTTCTCTTATGTTTTCTTCTTTTATTATTTTAAATTGAAGTAATAGAAATAAAATTATCATCCCTACTATTGTGCCAGGAATTTTAATAAAATTACTACATAGAGAGCTTATTAATTCTCCCCCTGCCCATATTCCTAATATTATTCCTAATTGATTAAATATTTTCATCCTACCACCCTCTTCTTTTGAATTTAATATAAAAATTATACAATATGATTTCATTTATATAAATGTATATATTCTATTTTTCATAATTTAACATCATATTTAATATCTTCGCTATACTTATATTATCATACTCAAAAGGAGTAATTATGAAAAAATCAGAAAAAATAAAATATGTCGTTAATAAACAACACCTTTTTATCTATTTTTATAAACCTTTAAATTTTATAAACCTTTAAAATATTCTATTCCCATAGCTTCTCTTACTTCTTTTAGAGTCTTCGCTGCTACTTCTCTAGCATTTTCGCTACCTTTTCTTAATACTTCATATAAATATGCTTTATCTTTTTCTAATTCTGCTCTTCTTGCTCTTATTGGCGCTAATTCAGCTTGAAGTACTTCGTTTAAGTATCTTTTTACTTTAACATCTCCAAGACCACCTTTTCTGTAGTGTGCTTTTAAATCTTCTAAGTACACTTTGTCTGTACAGAAAGCATCTAAATAAGTAAAAACTGTATTATTTTCAACACATCCTGGGTCTTCAACTTTTATATGGTTAGGGTCTGTGAACATGCTCATAACTTTCTTTTTAACTGTTTCTTCGTCATCACTTAAGTATATGGCATTTCCTAATGATTTACTCATTTTAGCCTTACCATCTATTCCTGGCATTCTTCCTTCTATTCCTTCTGGATACATTCCTTCTGGTTCAACTAATACTTCTCCATATGTGCTGTTAAAGCTTCTTACAATCTCTCTAGTTTGCTCTATCATTGGCTTTTGATCGTTACCTACTGGAACTAAATCAGCTTTGAAAGCAGTTATATCAGCTACCTGACTTACTGGATAAACGAAGAACCCTGCTGGTATTCCTTCTCCAAATCCTTTTTGCTTGATTTCATCCTTAACTGTAGGGTTTCTGCTAAGTCTAGCTACTGTAACTAAATTTAAGTAATATACTGTAAGTTCTGCTAACTCTGGTATTTGTGATTGTATAAATATATTAGTCTTCTCTGGATCTAATCCTACTGCTAAGTAGTCTAGCGTAACTTCCATTAAACTATTTATTATTTTTTCTGGATTTTTTGCATTATCTGTTAAAGCTTGTTGATCAGCTATCATAACGAACATATCGTATAGTCCTGAATTTTGTAATGCTACTCTGTTTTTTAATGAACCTGTATAATGACCTAAATGAAGTTTTCCTGTAGGTCTATCTCCTGTTAATATTACTTTTTTACTCATTTCTTCATCTCCTTATGATATTTGTAGTTTTCAGTATCTTTACAATTAAAAAAACTCCGCCCTAAAATTATAGGACGGAGTGTTATATCCGCGTTGCCACCTAATTTGTGTACTATAAAAATACACCTCTTAATTCTTGGTACTATCATACCTTAATTGCTGTAACGTGCAATTCACGGTAAAGTCTACTCTCAAATGATTTCAATTTACTCCTAAAAGGTCCATTCATTAAATCTTTCTTGTTGAGATTCCACCATCCTCAACTCTCTATATTGAATCTTAATTTAACTACTCTTCCTTATCATGGGATTTATTGTATGATTTTCTATATTAATATTATTATCTTTTAATTTAAATGTCAATAAATTACTTATTATATATTATTAGTGAATTTATTTATTGTTATACTATTTTTAATAAATTTTTATAAAATTAAAAATATCTGGAAAAACTTTACTTTCATTGCCAAAATAAATTTGAAATAATGATTTCTAGGTTTGATTTATAAATAAAAAACTCTGTCCTAAAACACTATGACG
Organism: Terrisporobacter vanillatitrophus; assembly: GCF_051148895.1. GTDB lineage: Bacteria > Bacillota > Clostridia > Peptostreptococcales > Peptostreptococcaceae > Terrisporobacter > Terrisporobacter vanillatitrophus. The sequence goes on along the minus strand of NZ_CP154625.1, from coordinate 379,167 downwards.
GAGTTTTTATCCGTTTAAGCAATAACTATTCTTTTATCAACAAAATTTCAAATTTATATTTACTTAAATCACTCATTCCTACTGATATTTCATATTCTCCATCTTTGTGTGCCTTTTCAGTAGTAAATATCTTCTCATTTGTATTATCCACGCTTTTTGAATATATGCATTTTTTAGTTGATAAGTCCTTAAGTGTTATTACAATTGGAATAGAAAGATTTTTATTATTTTCCATCTCCATTTTAATTTTTAATGATTCTCCCTTCTTAAGTTTTACCTTAAAAGTCTTATCCACATCATAAGGTCTATCTTCTTCTATTACTCTTTTACTTTCAAAACTTATACCATTCTCATCCTTATCTTTATCTAACTTTGCATATAATAAAATATTTTCTTTTTCACTTTTTTCTGTGTAATTTTCTGAATAAAAGTTTATTTCTTTATTTTTAAATACCAAATTAAATAACTCAGTACTACTTTCTATTAATGCTTCTTCTTTAGGGTTTCCTGATTTATCATTTGAATCTTTATTTAAGCTAGTCGAAATATTTGTGTCTAATCTAAAAGGCGATTTTTCATCAAGTTCATTTTCATTTGTTGCAGATAATGTCAAATTATAATTAGAGTTTTGTCCAAAATATATGTTTAATTTTATATATATAACTTTCATTCCATCTGTTTCAACATCTATATATGCACCTTCACCAAAATCTGAGACAAATAAATATTTATAATTCTCCTCACTATGATATTCATCTTCATCTTCCATTATTTCATAATCCATCTTTAAAATATTACTTAAATCTTCTATTGTCATATCTTTTTTGTTATATAAATTATTTACTACCTTAAAATAATTTTCAACAATTTCATTTAAGTCTTTATATAAATTTAGATTATTTATTATTTCTTTTTGTTTTTCTATATTATCACCTGAAATCAAAGTACTAGAACCAAGTTCATCGCGTATAGTATTTATAGTAGTATTATTTTCTTTTTGTGAATATAAAATATCTGATACCTTTTTACTTTCTTCATTAAAAGTTATACTTATAAAACTGCCATTGTCATCCTTAAATTTATTATCTGAATAATCATTAATCCCCAATTCCTCATATTCTAATTTTTCTTCTTTTGAATACTCTTGAAGTTTATACTCATATTCAAATTCTTTTAAGTCTTTTTTAACCTTCTCCATAGAAATCTGTTTAAAGGATTTACTTGTTAATTCTCCATAATAGTCCTTTAGATTATCATTTCTATTTGATGTACATCCTGTTATAGATATTATGATTAATATTCCCACAATTATAATTTTTTTCATTTATTATTCCCCTCATTTTTTTCCATATTATTACAATAATATTATCATATTATCTAAACAGAATATATATTTTAAAAACTTTAAAATAAAATTGGGGTATTATATTTATATAATTAAATGTATTAAGGAAGTGATTAAGATAGAAATATATACACTAGGTCATTCTAATTATTCTTTTGATAAATTTATCGAAATATTAAAGAAATACAATATAGATTGTGTTGTTGATATAAGAGCCATTCCCTACTCCAAGTATAATACTCAATACAATAAAGAACTTTTTCAATGTAATTTAAAAAAGTTAGGATACACCTATATTTATATGGCTGATGAATTTGGAGCTAAAAGGAAAACTAGAGAAAGTTATAACTCAGAAGGCTATGCTGATTTTAACAAAGTGATTTTAGAAGATAGTTTTAAACATGGTATTGAACGTTTAAAAATTGGATGTCATAAAGGTTATAGAATAGTTTTATTAGGTGCTATGCAGGAACCTATTAGATGCCCTCGTGCTATACTAGTTGGAAGAGAGTTAGTAAAAGAAGGTTTTAATGTAAGGTATATAATGCATGAAGGCGATTTAAAAACACAGATGGACTTGGAAGAACTTTTACTAGAAAAATACTTTCACCAAAGAAATCAAATTACCATTGATACTTTATTGGGTAATGGCCTTAGCAGGGAAGATATGCTTAAAGAAAGTTATAAATTAGCTAATAAAGAAATAGGATATAGAATTGAAAAGCCCGATACTAATTAATTGACTTAATAAATTGAATTGTACTAACATTATATTAAAATAAAAAATATATTGGGGTGATTTTATGGTTGCTAAGAACAATATAGACTCATCAAATAATATTAACATTAGAAACTACAAATCAGAAGATGTTGATTATATTATAAAAATACATAAAAAACTTTATAGCCGTGAATATAAATTCTCATCAGTTTTCTCTGAATATGTAGAAAAATACGTAAAATTATTTGATCAATCTCATAATGAAAATAAAGAAAATATATGGATTGCTGAAATTGATTCTAAACCAGTTGGAGTAATAGCCATAGTTGAAGATGAAAGTAAATCTGCTCAAGTTAGATGGTTCTTAATAGAACCTGATATGCGAGGTAAAGGTCTTGGTCATAAACTTGTTAAAACAGCACTAGATTTTTGCAAAGAAAAAAACTACACTCATGTTTTTCTTTGGACTGCTGATATATTAAAAGCTGCCCGTCATATTTATAAAAGTCATGGTTTTAATTTGACTGAATCTCTCGATAATACTACCTGGACAGATAAACTAGTAAAAGAAGAACGTTGGGATTTAAGTTTATAATTTAATTTGCTTAAAATAAAAAAGGTGCCATATTATAAGTTTGGCACCTCTTAATGTTATTATCTATCTTGATCTGTTACTGCAAATACATATGGTATATTTCTATAATAATCACCATAGTTTAATCCGTAACCTACAACAAATTTATCTTCTATTGTAAATCCACAGTAATCAGGTACTAAGTCTACTTCTCTTCTACTTGGTTTATCTAATAATACACAGCATTTTATACTTGCTGGATTTTTAGATCCTAAGTGATTCATTACATGAGCCATAGTATGAGCTGAATCTGTTATATCATCAACAACTAATACATCATATCCCTCTAAATCAGACTTTATGTCATTAACTATTTGAACTCTTCCACTAGAAGCAGTTCCATGTCCATAACTTGAAGTTGTCATAAATTCTATTCTTACTGGTACATCTAAAGCTCTAACTAAATCAGAGCAGAAAATGAAGCTACCTTTTAATAGAGATACGACCATTAATTTCTTACCTTGGTAATCTTTTGAAAGCTCTTCCCCTAATTCTTTTATTCTATCTTTTAATTGTTCTTCCGAGCATAGAACTTCCCATACTTTTTTATCAATATCCATTGATTAACCTCCTAAATAAATGATGATATTTCCATTTTATAAAAGATTAACTTCTTTTGCAAGATAGTTTTAATTAACTTTATTCATATCATTCATTACATTTAATATTATTTCGTCTGTTATTTGCATTCCTTTATCACTAACTTTACCTAAGTTTTGTATAGATTGCTCAACTTGCGTACCAACTATACCATTTAGTGGTGGTACTGAATATCCTTGTTTAGCTATTACAGCACTTTGAACTGCTGCTGATGCTGCTGAAGATAATTTTAATGCACATCCTGCTTTTGCACCATCACAAATCATACCACTTAAGTCAGCTATCATATTTTCTATAGCTCCATATATATGATTAATATTTCCATCCATTAACCAGGCTATACCTGCACTTGCTCCAGTTGATGCAGCTACACCACATCCACATACAGCAGATAATCTTCCAGTAAAGTTTTTAACATATGCAGTTATTAAGTGAGATATTGCAAGAGCTTTTGCTAATTTTTCATCACTTTGTGGGTACTTTGAGCTGTAAGCAACTATTGGAAGTATTGCTGTTAATCCATGGTTTCCAGATCCATTTGAACTCATAACAGGAAGTTTTGCTCCACCCATTCTTGCGTCAGACGCTGCAGCTGTTAAAAGCATAGCTTCTGTCATTATTCCATCTCCTAATAGTCCTTCTTCTATAGATTCCTTGATACCTCTACCAACGCCTATACCTATTTCATTTTCTAATCCGTATTTTGCCATATCCATATTCATAGTTACACCATCTAATAAGAATTTAATATCTTCTAAATTCATATTTTCAACGTTTTCAACTATTTCTTGTATTGTTATAGCGTCCATTATATTTTCTTTTTTCTCTACAGTTTGTGCTTCAGCTTTTTCTGCAAATCCGTCCACTTCATCTAATAGCACTAAACCATTTGCTTGTAAAAATACAAAATTATCATGTTTAGTTTTTATTATAACTCTTGATGTATTGTTTTTTCCTTCTAATCTTACATCTATAACAACCTTTTCTTTTGTATCTAAAGGTTCTACGCTTATTGGATTTTCATCCACATATTTTTCTGATTCTTTAACTTGTTCATCACTTAATCCTTCTAATAAAGTTAATCCGTCCTCAGATTTTCCTCCAATAAATCCCATAGCAACAGCTATTTTTAATCCTAATCTATCTGTTCCTGGTATTCCAACACACATTGCATTTTTATAAACATTTGGGCTAACTAATACTTTATGTTTTACTATTTCTTCTCCTAATAACTCTTTTGCTTTTGCACAAGCTAATGCTACGGCAACTGGCTCTGTACACCCTACTGCTGGTTTTACTTCAGTCTTTAATATATCAATTAAGTTTGTTCTTAAATCTCTCATTTTATAATCCTCCTCATAATTTAAAATAAATTATTATTTTTATACTGTCATCAAACTATAATATAGCAATTTACGTGCCAACTTTTTAAAAATATACAAAATAAAAAAATGAGATTAACGAGCCAAATTTATATACTTTAATAGATTATGTAATTATAAAGAATTATATAAATCTCAAAACAATCAAAAAAAATCTCAAAATGAGATTTTCGTATCATTTTGAGATTAAATTATATTTTTCAAGTTTTCTATATAATGTAGCTCTAGATATACCCAAGGCCTTTGCCACTAATTCCTTATCTTTCTTATAATGTTTATATTTATTAAATGCTTTTCCTATTTCTTCTTTTTCTAAGTCTTCTAAAGTTCTTATTTCCTCTTCTTTATGTGATTTTTCATCATAATATGTTGCTTTTATATTATTAGGTATAATATCTAAGGTTAATAAAGATGAAGTGGACATATTTATACTATATTCAATTATATTTTGTAGCTCTCTAACATTACCTGGCCATGTGTAATCAACCAAGGTCTTACTGGCATCCTCTTCTATGCCAATTACATCCTTATTTAGCTTATGAGCATATTCTTTTATCATATAATCAATTAGTAGAGGAATATCACTTTTACGTTGCCTTAAAGTTGGTAAAGTTATTGGAATTACTTTTAGTCTATAATACAAGTCTTCTCTAAATTGTCCATTTTTAACTAAATCTTCTAGATTTTTATTAGTTGCTGCAACAACTCTAACATCAATAAATATATTGGACTTTCCTCCAATTTTATCTAGCTCTCTTTCTTGTAGCACTCTTAAAAGCTTCCCTTGTAAGTGAATACTCATATCTCCTATTTCATCTAAAAATATAGTTCCTTTATGAGCCAACTCGAATTTACCTAGTTTCCCGCCTTTTTTAGCTCCTGTAAAAGCACCTTCCTCGTACCCAAATAATTCACTTTCCAATAAATTATCCGGTATGGCTGCACAATTAACTGCTACAAAAGGATAATCTGTTCTATCACTATGATTATGAATAGCTCTAGCGAAAAGTTCCTTACCTGTACCACTTTCACCTGTAATAAGCACTGTAGAATTTGATTGGGCCGCAATTAATGCCTTTTTCTTTGTATACTCCATTATTTCGCTACTACCAACAATATTATCTAGTGTAATTTTATAATCCTTATTAATTTTATTGTAATTTTTAATTGCTTCTTTATTTTCAATAAAATCAATAACATATCCTTTTAATTTATTTTTAACTACTATTTCACTAATGTTATATATTCCTTTTAAATTTCTTCCTTGTTTCTTGTAATAAAAAATACCAGTTTTATATTTTTCAAAATCTAAAGCTGATGGTTTTTTAATAAAATCTAGTAGATGAAAAATATTTCCACTTTCTAACTTTTCATCCTCTATATTAAAGCTTTCTCTAAATTTAACATTATACTTATCAATATTTCCCCTAGTATCTATGGATACTACTGCTTTGTTCATACCATTTAACAATATCTCCAATTTTTTCTTTTCAAGCTCTAATTCCTCTGTTTTGTTTTGTGCCTTCAATTTATTGGATATTAAATCTGCCATTTTTCCTAAAAAGTTAGTTAGATCCTTTGCATTGTCAGTTATTATTGAAGATTGTTCTTCATTAAATGCTATAAGACCCACCACTCCATAAGCATATCCATCTAGGGTGATTGGACAACATACTTCTGCATACTCTTTGCAATTACCATTGTTGGAACATATTTTGCAAATATCATTTTGCTCCGAATCATCAATATAAATTAATACTTGCTCTTCTAAACACTTTTTAAAAGCCGAGTATCCATTTACTCTTTCACCAATCTTGTCTAAATAAATTCCTGTTCCAGCTATTCTTATCAAGTTTTCATCAACTATAGTAACATCAATATTTAAAACTGAAAGCATAGCTTCAGCTATATTTTGAATATCATCTTTTATATCTTTTAGACCATTCATTTTCATCAATCCTTAGTTTTTCTAATATTTAGTAAAGATTTTATTTCTTTTAAAACAACATATATTCTATTTAATGTTACTTGAATAGTTATAAGAATTACAAATAACATTACAGCCCCCACAATGGTAAAATCAATACCCAATTTCAATTTTATCTCTCCTTTTAATAAATTTCCTTAACATATAATAAAAGACTAGGTTAACCTAGTCCTTTATTATATTATTTAATTATATTTTAGCTCTTTTACTTTTTTTTTCCTATATAAATGTATCTTTTATTTTCTATTTCTTTTAATGTTCCTTCAAAGTTAAATTTATTGAATATACTTTGTATTTCACTAGGATAATTATATTGTATATTATCTCCACAAATTCTATGTTTAAAATATTTTAATTTTACCCTTAGATCTTTTAAGTTTAAATCTTCAACTATTACTTCTCCATTATGCTTAAGTACCCTATTGATTTCTCTTACAGACTTATTACAATTTGCTGTATGATTTAAATAATCTAATATTATAATTTTATCAAAATAATTGTCATGGAAAGGCATATATTCTAACTGTCCACTTACTACAGTGCAATTTTCATTCATTACATGAGAGAAACAAATCTCTTCTCTATGACGATGTTCTAAAATAGTTACCTGAACACCAAAGGCTCTTATCCTCTTCCCTAGTTCGCCAACTTTGCCGACCAATAAGACTTTACTTCCGATATCATGTTTTATATTATTTAAAAATGATAGCACTTCTTCGGAAAATTCAAGTAATCCCGAACATGATTCGTATTTATTATATAGTAAACTTTCCACGTTACCCTCCCTATAAAGCTTTTCGTATAATTCCAGTCATTATTAGATTATAATAAATCCTAACTAAGTATTCAATACATATATTATTATTTCTAATATAATTTATTCTTCGTCATCTAAGGCAACTTTTTTTATTTTTGATACGGAAACTTCATAGGCTGTTCTTTTCACAGAATCACCGGCATCTAATTTTTTATCATAGACTCTACTTTGTACTCTTCCCCACATTTGGATTCTATCTCCAACACTAAGATTCTTTGCAAATTTGGCATTTCTTCCCCATACTATAGACGGGATGTAATCCGACTTATTATAAGGTCTATTAATTGCAACTAGCAAATCTGTTATTTCTCTTCCCAAAGGTGTTTTTCTATATACTGGTGATTTACATATATATCCATCTAAGAATATACTATTAGGGTCCTTTGTATCAATTTCTGATATAGCCTTTATTTCACGAACAAATACTGTTAAAACAAGCTTATTTTTATTATCAATATTTTTATTATATGATCTTAGTTGACCAACAACACTTACCAATTTTTCATTCTCAAAATCTATTTCTTGTAATAATCTTTCTGAGATAGTCATTGGAAGAACATCGTAGGAATTACTTAGTCTATTAATTTTTATTTTTGTGCTATAAAACTTTTCACCAAATATTTCATGGCTGAATTCTAATTCATCTTCTAGTTCACCTTTTAAATTTACAACATTAGTATCGTCCTTAACAATTATCATATTATTTTCCCCCCAAAATTGTTAATTATAACTTTATCTTTTCTTCTACCATAAATATATTTATAGTATTTACTTTTTATTACATTTAATCATTTTCCTGCAGACTTTGCTCGCCAGAAGAATTGACTTTGTAATTATTTTTGTAAATTAGATTAGACACTGTAACCATTTCATAATTTTTCTTTTCTAAATTAGCCAGACAATTATCCAAATATAAACCTACGTTTTTAACATTTGCGTGAAATAGTACAATTGAACCAGGCGAAGTATTTTTACTTACTCTATCTATCACATGTACTGGACCAATATTTTTCCAATCTCCAGAGTCCACATCCCATTTTATAGTGTAATATCCTAAAGATTTACAAGTGTTCATAGTATCTTTATCAACATTTCCAAAAGGAGGTCTGAATAAATTTACTTTTTTACCTGTTAAATTTTTTATTTTATTACTTGTTGATATTATTTCTTCTATCTTGTCTTCATTAGATATGTCTGGAAAAGAACTATGTGTGTTTGAATGATTACCTATTTCATGACCTCTACTATGTATTTCTTTGACTAATTCCTTGTTGTCATCCACCCAACTACCAACCAAAAAGAATGTAGCTTTTGCATTATGCTTATCTAATATGTCTAGTATTTCTTCAATATTCTCACTTCCCCAAGCAACATCAAAGGTTAGTGCAACCTTTTTATCCTTTGTATCAACTCTATTTATAGGTGTTTCATATCCCTGAATAACAGAGCATATATTTTTTATTCCCAATGCGAAACAACCTATAATAAATAAGGCTCCAAAAAATAAAGTTATGCTTAAGATAAAAGCCTTTGTTCTTTTATACGCTGAGTTCATTTTTTACCTCCTCTATAAAATACTCCTATAATATATTTATTTTTAAAAATTGAAAAAAATTACAAAAGCATGTACTAAAATTCGCCATGCTTTTATATTAATTTGTGTAAATAAATTAAATACTTAATTATAACTCTTTACTGAATTCGACTTTTTTGGATATATTTTTCAGAATATATCTTTTTCATTTGGAGAAATTATAAATAACATCAAATAAATGATGTTAATAAAATAAAATTTCAACTTAAGGAGGCAATTTATCATGTCAACATCTAATAACAGACAAGTAGTACCTGAAGCAAGAGCTGCATTAAATCAAATGAAATTAGAAATAGCTGGCGAATTAGGAATGTCTAATTACGAAAATATTGACAAAGGTAATTTAACTGCAAGACAAAATGGTTATGTTGGTGGATATATGACTAAAAAATTAGTTGAAATGGCTGAAAAACAAATGGCAGGTAAATAGTTTTATTTAAAAAACACATTAATGTAAGGCTACCTAATTAGGTAGCCTTTGTTATATATTTTTTTATTTTAAATACCACTTTTATTTTTTTATAATTTAGTTTAATATAATAATATAAATTGTTTTATGGAGGATAATAATATGTTTGAAAACTCAACCGAAGAGTTGGCATATCATAAACTTTTAATTTTATATATTTTAGACAAAATAAATATGGATTTAACTAACTCACAGATGACACAAGTTGTTTTAGAAACTGACATGATGAATTATTTCTCATTCCAACAAATATTATCACAACTTATGGATTCTAAGTTTATAAAACCATACAAAGACTCTGGCAGAGAGTACTATTGTCTAACACAAAAAGGACTTGAAACACTAGAGTACTTTTTAAACAGAATACCAGAATCTTATGCCGTCAAAATTGACGAATACATAAAAAATAATAAAGAAAGTTTATTAGCTGATACTCAAGTTAAATCTAGTTTTGTAAAACAAAGTGAAAATGAGTTTATTGTTAATTTAAGAGTTATTGAAAACCAAAGCAACCTAATAGATTTAAACTTAAACGTTTCATCAGAAAAACAAGCAAAACAAATATGCAATAATTGGAATAATAATGCTTCTAATATGTATGCAGAAGTTATAAATTTATTGATCCGAGATATACACTAGGGCCTACATACAAATAATTGTTGTAGGCTCTTTTCCTACTTTTATTTCCTTTATTAGTTTATTTGTAGAAGTGTCATAAACTCTTACTGAGTTTTTCTGAGTATCAGATATGAATAATTTTTCTTCGTCTGGGGAGATTTCTAATCCCTGAGGTATTCCATCTATGTTTATATTCCCAACATACTTTCCTAAACTATAATCTAGTATCTTTATATTTTTGTATCCTAAATCGGCTATATACACTTTTTTATCCTTATAATTAAAAGATATTTGTACTGGTAGCAAAAATTCATCAAAAACTCTTTTCGTAGCCAAAGTGTCTTCATCAATAATTACTACTTTCCCGTCTAAAGTTGATACGTAAATCTCATTCTTATACTTATCTAGTTGTACATGCCATGCCTTGAAATCTATATCTATTTTTCTTTCTATAACTTTATTAATAATATCAATACACGTTATTGAATCCATACAAGGAACATACAATTTTTTTCTAGGCAAATCAAAGCAAAAACCATGAGGCATGTCATCCACACAAATCATACCTATGGGATCTAATGTATTTTTATCCATAAAATAAATACTGTTGGAGTCTTCATTGGCAATAAACACCTCTTCCTCAAACATAGCTATTTGAGTTAAGCTTCCTCCAATAGATGAAGAGTCTATTATTTTTTCCTCTTTCATATCTAAAACATACAAGATACCATTACTAGAACTAGGCAAATACATCTTACTTTTCTCTTTGTCTATACAGAAGTGATGTGGATAAGTATTATCATCCAGTTTAATTTCTTTCTCTAAAGTTAAAGTTTCATAGTCTATTATGCTAATACTTTTTGATAGATAGTTCGAAACATACACCTTCATAGATTACCCTCCCTTCTATGTTTTTTATACTATAATAATATATTAGATAAAATATATAATTATTCTATTATAGTTGCTTTATATTATTTCTATTGTTATCATATTCATTGGACTATTACAAATAAGGAGTGTACATATATGAAAATAGAATTTCAAACTAACGGTGTTTGTTGCCGTCAAATAACTTTAGAAGTTGATGAAAATAATATAATAAGGGAAGCCAATTTTGAAGGTGGATGTAACGGAAACTTATCAGGTATAAGCAAATTAATAATTGGTCAAAACGCTAAAGAAGTTGCTGCAAAATTAGAAGGAACTACTTGTGGTTCTAAAGATACTTCATGTCCAGATCAATTATCAAAAGCAATAGTTGAGGCTTTATAGGCATTATAAAAGGTGGTTAAGCAATTTAACCACCTTTTTCATATTATTTAACTATTTTTCTAACATGTCCTATCATATACAAAGAACCTGCTGATATTATTATTTCATCTTCTGAAGCATTATCTAAAGCATATTTTACTGCATCATCTATATTTGAAATAGCAGTAACACTTGGTACATATTTTTCTATTTTTTCTTTTAACTCTTCACAACTCATGGATCTATCACTGTCTGGTGTAGTTGTAATAACTTTATCAAACTTATCCATAAGTATTTCAAGAACACTATCAATATCCTTATCTTTTAACATTCCTATTAATAAAGTCATTTTCTTTCCACTAAAGTATTTTTCTAGAGCTTTAGATAAAGATTTTGCTCCATCTTCATTATGAGCACCATCTATTATAAATGTTGGCTTATCTTTTATTTTTTCGATTCTACCAGGCCATCTAGTATTTATTAATGCTTTTCTTATAGCATCATAACTTATTTCTACTTTTCTCTCATCTCTTAATACTTTTATTACTGTCAATGCTAATACTGCATTGTTTACTTGATGCTCTCCTATTAGACTTATTTCCATATCTTCAAATTTCTCACCTAATATTGTACAATCAAATACTTGTGAATTTATATCAGACTTTTTAATTACTAAATTTTCAAAATTAGCTTCTACGTATTTAGTATTTTTTTCTTTACATACATTTTTTATCACTTCTTCGGCTTCTTGTTTTTGTTTATAAACAACTGCAATACTATCTTCTTTTATTATACCTGCTTTTTCATAAGCAATTTTTCCTAGTGTATCACCAAGAATTCCTATGTGGTCTAAACTAAGGGAAACTATTACACTAGCAAGTGGTGATTTGATCACATTTGTAGCATCATATCTTCCTCCCAAACCAACTTCAAGCACTACATAATCAACTTGTTGCTCATAGTAATAGTAAAATGCCATAGCAGTTTCTATTTCAAACTCTGTAGGATATGCATGTCCTTCAGATGCCATCTGTTCTATTTTCTCTTTCATTATGGTAATTATTCTTGCCACGTCTTCTTCTGGAATATTATTTCCATTAAGTCTTATTCTTTCTGTAAAAGTCTCCAAATATGGAGATGTGTAAAGACCTACTTTGTATCCTTGCTCCTTTAATGTGTTTGAAATAAAAGAACATACTGAACCTTTTCCGTTAGTTCCTGCCACATGAACGAATTTAAGCTTATCTTGTGGATTTCCTAATAATTCTAATAATTTAAAAGTATTTTCTAATCCTAATCTCATTCCAAATTTATGCGATTTTTCAATAAACTCCAGTGCCTCTTGGTAATTCATTTTTCTTCCTCCTCAACTAAATTAAGTATTTATATATAATTCTTCTTTATTTTTTTCAAAATTTAAGTATCTATAGTTTATTATAATACATTTTGAGGTTTATCACATGATTTGAGAAAAAATTAAAAGGCCATGTCTATAAAAATTTAATAAATATGGCCTTCTTTAGATTATAATTTTGATTCTATATTTTCAAGTCTTTCAATAACTGATTTTATCATTTCTTCGAATTTCTCTTTTTTAGCTTTTTCTTCGTTAACTAAACTTTCTGGTGCTTTAGCTAAGAAACCTTGGTTAGAAAGTTTCCCATTAACTCTTTTTATTTCGCCTTCTAATTTAGTTTTTTCTTTAGTTAATCTTTCTTTTTCTTTTTCAAAGTCAACTAATTCATCAAGTGGTATAAATATTTTAGCTCCATTTATAACAACTGATACAGCATCTTCTGGGATGTTATTTTCGTTGTCAGCTATTTCTACCATTGAAGCTGATGCTAGAGTTACAAAATACTCTCTCGTAGCTTCTACAGCTGATTTTTTCTCCTCAGTTGGAACTATTATTACTTTAGCTTTCTTAGATGGTGGAACATCCATTTCAGCTCTAGCGTTTCTTATATTTCTTATACCATCCATAGCAAGTTCCATCATTTCTTCTTCACTTGCCATATTATCTTCTTCTTTGTAGTGAGGCCAGTTAGCTATAACTATGCTTCCTTCTACAGTTGGAAGATAAGTGTATATTTCTTCTGTTATGAAAGGCATATATGGATGTAATAATTTTAATATAGTTTCAAGAACGTAAGTTAGAGTGTATAGAGCAGCTTTCTTAGCTTCTACATCATCTCCGTATAATCTTGGTTTAACTATTTCTATATACCAGTCACAGTACTCTGTCCATGCGAAATCATAGATTTTTTGTGCTGCTATACCTAAATCAAACTTGTCCATGTTGTCTATAACTTCTTTAACAACATTGTTTGCTCTAGATATTATCCATTTGTCTGCTATTGTTAAATTAGCTTCTACAGATTCTCTAGTCATACCATTCATTATTTCTTCGTCTATATTCATGAATACGAATCTAGATGCATTCCATAATTTATTAGCAAAGTTTCTAGATGCTTCAACTCTTTCCATATAGAATCTCATATCATTTCCTGGAGAGTTCCCAGTTACTAACATGAATCTTAAAGCATCAGCTCCATATTGGTCTATTACTTCAAGTGGATCTATACCATTTCCTAAAGACTTACTCATTTTTCTACCTTGAGAGTCTCTTACTAGTCCATGTATTAATACATGGTCAAATGGTTTTTCATTCATACAGAACATTCCTGCAAATGCCATTCTTACAACCCAGAAGAATATTATATCGTATCCAGTAACAAGTACGTTAGTTGGGTAGTAGTATTCTAATTCTTCAGTGTTATGAGGCCATCCTAATGTTGAGAAAGGCCATAAAGCAGACGAGAACCATGTATCTAATACATCTTCATCTTGCTTTAAGTCAGAGCATCCACATTTACATGCTTCTGGTTTTTCTTTAGCTACTATTACTTCACCACATTCTTGACAGTAGTAAGCAGGTATTTGGTGGCCCCACCATAACTGTCTAGAAATACACCAGTCTCTTATATTTTCTAACCATTGTAAATATGTTTTGTCATATCTTTCTGGTACAAATTCTAATTCTTTTGATTTTAATATATCTATAGCAGGTTTTGCTAGTTCATCCATTTTAACGAACCATTGCTCAGAAAGTCTTGGTTCTATTACCGTATGGCATCTGTAACAAGTACCAACTGCATGTGGATGATCTTTAACAGCTATAACATATCCTGCTTCTTCTAAATCTTTCATTAATTGTTTTCTACACTCATATCTGTCCATACCTTTGTATTTACCAGCAAGTTCATTCATAGTTCCATCTTCGTTCATAACGTTGATTTCTTCTAAGTTATGTCTTTGACCAACACCGAAATCGTTAGGGTCATGAGCAGGAGTCATTTTAACAGCTCCAGAACCGAAATCTTTATCAACATAGTCATCTGCTACTATTGGAAGCTCTCTTCCTACTATTGGAAGTATTGCAGTTTTTCCTACTAAGTGAGCATATCTTTCATCTTCTGGGTTTACAGCTATACCAGTATCTCCAAGCATAGTTTCTGGTCTAGTAGTAGCTATTTCTAAGAAATCGTCACTATCTTTTAAGAAGTATTTTATATGATAGAAGTTTCCATCTTTTTCTTCATGTTCAACTTCAGCATCAGATAATGTAGTTTTACAATCTGGACACCAGTTTATTATTCTGTTTCCTCTATATATTTGACCTTTTTCATAAAGTTTTACGAAGAAATCAGTAACTGCTTCGTTACATCCTTCATCCATTGTAAATCTTTCTCTATCCCAGTCACAAGAGTCTCCTAATTGTTGCATTTGGTCTACTATTTTTCTACCAAATTCATTTCTCCAGTCCATAGCTCTCTTTAGGAATTCTTCTCTTCCTAATTCGTACTTAGTTTTTCCTTCTTGCGCTTTTATTCTTTCAACAACTTTAACTTCTGTTGCTATAGAAGCATGGTCAGTTCCTGGTTGCCATAAAGTTTCAAAACCATCCATACGTTTCCATCTTATAAGAACGTCTTGTAATGTATGGTCAAGGGCATGCCCCATATGTAATTGCCCTGTTATATTTGGTGGTGGTAAAACTATACAGTAAGGTTTCTTATCAGGATTTGGGCTTGATTTGAAGTAACCTTTGTTTAACCACTCATCATATAGTCTTTTTTCAAAGTCTTTTGGATCATAAGTTTTTGATAAGTTTTTGATTTCCATTGTTGTTTCCTCCTTTTATTATTAATATCTTTTTTTCAAATTAAAAAGAGCCCTTCATCCTATAAATAAGGACGAAAAGCTCGCGTTACCACCTTAATTCCATACTAGATTATAAATCTACTATGGCTCTTAATAGATTTTAACGATTCCCACCGTCTAAGCTTACTACTTGTTCAGTTTAGAAACTCCAAAGCTACCTTCTGTAAACATTTACTAAGAAAATCTTTCAGCTACTGATTTCCCTCTCTTGTAGTGTATTTACATACTCCTCTTTTTCACAGTTTTTATATTAAATTATTATTAATATTTATTATAACTAATTTTCATGATTATTGTCAATTTAATTATATGTTATTCTATATTGTCGAAACTACTACCAAAAATTCTTTGGTTTTACATCATGAGTAATAGGTCTTATATCATATCCTCTTTCTTTTAATATAATTAAAACTTCATTTAAACAGCTTACTGTTCTTTGGTTTTCGTGTAATAAAATAACTATTTCACTTTTATCTCTTGCATAATATAATATATTGCTTACTATTTGATCTTTTGATGATTTCCAATCCTCTGTATCTATGGTCCAATCCCAAACTAAAAAACCTTCATCTATAAATTTATTATAAATACTTTCTATCATACCGGGTTTACTACCAAAAGGAATTCTAACTAATCTAGATGTCTTTCCTGTTATATTATAGAAAGTTCTATTACAAGTTTTAAATTCTTCTATGGCTGAATCCTCTGTTTCATAAAGTTTGCTTAACTTATGACTAACTCCATGAAAGCCTACTCCATGTCCTTCATTTACTAACCTTCTGACAACATTTTTAAATACTATCATATTATCGTTAAGCATAAAAAAAGTTCCCTTTACATTGTTTTCGTCCAAAATATCTACTATCTGTCTAGTATATCTGGTTGGGCCGTCATCAAAGGTAATATATGCAATTTTATCACTTTCAACACCATTAACTACTTTGCTATTAACTACTAAAACACTTACTGTAATTAATATAAGAAAAATAAATGATTTTATTATTATGTTTTTCCTTAGTCTCTTCATGAATAGTCACTTCTCTAATTATATTTTATACAGTAATTGTTTCCTTAATTTTATACTTTTATTCAAGCTAATATTAATTATTAACTCCTATTAATTCTTCTAGTAATAACATGGATAGTTTTTTAACAATTTTCTATTATCTAACAAAATATTAATAAGAAGGATTGATATTAAATCTTTTATTATTCTAGTTAAGTCATCATTAGAAAAATGAATATAATAAATTTCACCTTCATCCATATCTTTGTAAACTTTTTCTTTATAACCCAAATAAATTTTATTAACTAAATTATCAAAATCATCTCTATTTGGAAATGGTAATAACACACTTTGTGGAGTTTCCCTAAGTACTTTTTTTATTTCAATATTAATATCATTATAAATTTTAGGATAATAATTTATAGATAAACTCCTACAATATTCATAGTAGTTGCTCATTTAATCACCTCATATATTTTTATTTATCTCTTTATAAAATATATGCTAAAAAAAAATAAAACTGCTTTTAAACAGTTTTATTTTTTAAATCTATCCAATTTCTATCATCTCGCCATTTTTAGCATAGATAATTTTTTCACATATATTAGTTATATGATCACCAATTCTTTCAAGATATCTACCTATAAATACTAATCTCATTCCTTGATTAATATTTTTGCCTGGATCATTATGCATAATTTGTAAGCAATCTTGTCTTACTCTTTCATACAGCACATCTATCTCATTATCTTTTTGACCTATTTCATAAGCTAAATTTGCATTATCATCTTTTAATGCAACCCATAAATCTTTAAGCATTTCACAACATATTTCTTTCATTATAGGTATGTCTATTAACTCTTTTATAAATGGTTCTTCACCTATTTCTAAACTTTCTCTACATATATTAGCTGCATAGTCACCTATTCTTTCTAATTCTGTAGATATATCACAAATAGCATAAATATATCTTAGGTCCCTAGCTAAAGGTTGCTTTAAGGCCATAAGTTCTATACTTCTATCTCTTATATATTCCCTTAATATATCAATATCATCATCTTCTCTAATTATTTTTTTTGTGCTTTTCATGTCTTTCTTTATCATATATTCTACTGATAAATCAACAGAATCCTGGCACTTTTCAATCATTCTTAAAGTATATTCTTTAAGAGATTGAATACTTACATCTAAATTAGTAATAACCATTATTCGCCCCTCTTTCTTAAATAATTAATCTTAACCAAATCTTCCTGTAATATAATCCTCTGTTCTCTTATCAGATGGTATAGTGAATATGTCTTTAGTATTATTATACTCTATTAGCTCACCATTTAAAAAGAATCCTGTTTCATCTGATATACGAGCCGCTTGTTGCATATTATGAGTAACTATTACAATAGTATAATCTTTCTTTAATTCAAAGATTAACTCTTCAACTTTTGCTGTAGATATAGGGTCAAGAGCTGAAGTTGGTTCATCCATTAAGATTACATCTGGTTTCATTGCTATAGTTCTTGCTATACATACTCTTTGTTGCTGTCCTCCAGATAAACCAAGGGCTGGAGATTTTAATCTATCTTTTACTTCTTCCCAAATAGCTGCTCCTTTTAAACTTTCCTCTACTATTTTATCTAAAGTTTTTTTATCTTTTATTCCATGTACTCTAGGTCCATAAGCTACGTTATCATATATACTCATTGGGAATAAGTTTGGTTTTTGGAATACCATACCTATTTTGGTTCTTAGCTTTATTACATCATTATTTTTGTAAATATCATCGCCATCAACTGTTACTATGCCTTTTATTTTAACATCTTCTATTAAGTCATTCATTCTATTTAATGTTCTTAAAAAAGTTGATTTCCCACATCCTGATGGTCCTATTAAAGCAGTAACCTTATTTGGTTTTATATCCATATTTATTTTCTTTAAAGCTTGTTTTTCTCCGTAAAACAAATCTAAATCTTTAACACTTAATTTATTTGAATTATTCATACTCATCTCAATATCTCCTTTTATATCATGCCCACTATATATTACCTTTACTTAACTTTTTAGCAATTAGTTTCGTACTTGTATTTAGAATTAATACTATTATAATTAATACTACGCCTACACTAGCTGCTCCACTTATATCACCCATTTCTTTTGTTAAAAGATATGAATGAACAGTTAATGTTCTAGCACTGTCAAATATACTTGTTGGCATACTAGCAACTGTTCCTGCTGTTAATAATATAGCTGCTGATTCACCGATTACACGCCCTATTGATAATATAACTCCTGATAATATTCCTGGAAGTGCACTTGGTATTATAACTTTATATAAAGTTTGAAACTTTGTAGCTCCCATTGCCAATGATCCTTCTCTAAATTCATTTGGCACTGTTTTTAAAGCTTCTTCTGTTGTTCTTATGATTACAGGAAGTATTATTATGGATACTGTTAAAGCCCCTGCAATTATTGAGTATTGCATTTTTAATGTTACAACAAAGAATATTCCCCCAAATAAACCATAAATTATGGATGGTATCCCTGCTAAACATTCTGCAGCAAATCTTATGATTTCTACTATCTTACCTTTTTTAGCATATTCATTAAGATATATTGCTGATAAAATACCTATTGGAGTTGCTATAGCTATGGCGATTACTACCATATACACAGTACTTATTATCATTGGTAAAATCCCGCCATCTCCTGATGCTGAATAATCATTAAATATATAACTTAAGTTAATTCCTTTAATTCCGTTAACAAATATAAATCCTACTATTAGTACTAATAATCCCACTGTCACAAATGATGATAAATATAATAGTAAGCTTAAAAAATTATCTTTAATTTTTCTCATCTTACTGATCTCCCTTACTAGTAAGTTTTCTTAATACTAGATTAAGTATTAGTATAAACATGAATAATACAACACCTGTAGCAAATAGCATTTCTTGATGCGTTCCGTATGCATATCCCATTTCAAGAGCTATATTTGTAGTTAAAGGTCTTACACTGTCTACAATAGAAGTAGGTATAACAGGTGAATTTCCTGCAACTAATATAACTGCCATTGTTTCCCCTATAGCTCTACCTATTCCTAATACTACCGCTGCAAGTATTCCTGATTTTGCTGCTGGTAAAAGAACCTTAAAAATAGTTTCTATCTTTGATGCTCCAAGGGCCAATGATCCTTCTTTATAAGCTTTTGGTACTGCTTTTATTGCAGTTTGTGAAACTGATATTATTGTTGGTAACATCATTATTGCTAAAACTAGTATTACTGCTAATAAACTTTGTCCTTTTGGTAAATTTAATAGTTTTTGAATATTTGGTACTATAAATGCTAAACCAAATAATCCATATAATACGGAAGGTATTCCTGCAAGTAATTCTACTGCTGGTGATATAATTTTTTGCACAGGCTTTGGTGCTATCTCAGCTAAAAATACTGCTGTAAATATTCCTATTGGAACTCCTATTATTAAAGAACCCATTGTAGCTAATATAGATGCTACTATCATTGGAGCCACACCAAATTTATTTGAGCTTGGTAACCAATCTGTTCCTGTTAGGAAGTCTACAAATGAATATCCTTTAAATAAAAATGGCGTTAAACCTTTATAAAATACGAATCCTATAATCAATAGTAAACTTATTACCGATATTGATGCACTTATCATAAATACTTTACTTGATATCTTCTCTACTAAATATTTTCTATTATTATTGTTGTCTTTATTTTTATCTTTGGTGACGATTTGATTTTTTCCTGTAATCTGTTGATTAATCAAAACATTTCCCCCTTCATTCTTTCAATTTATTTAAATGTATTTTTATATTTCTACAATTCAATGATACATTCTAAAGGTTAAATGTATATTAGATTTAGGTTAAGTCTGTGTAAAATTCACTTCGCTCATATGGTCAAAATAAAAAAGGAGAAATAATACAAAATTTGTATTACTTCTCCTAAAACAAAACAGCATATGTTGAATAATAACTCTTAAGATAAATTATTTATAATTTTAATTTATTAATCTAAAAATTCTATTAAGTCTTTTCCTAGTTTAGCTACTCTAGCTAAGGAATAAACATCATATCCTTTTTCTTCTAACTTCCCTCTTCCAACTTGGAAAGATTTTTCTATAACAATTCCTATTCCAGCAACAGTTGCTCCAGCTTCTTCTACTAGTCTAGCTGCTCCTAAAGCTGCTTCTCCATTTGCTAAGAAATCGTCTATTATAAGAACTTTATCATCAGCATTAATGTAGTTTTTAGATAAAGTTAATTCGTAGTTCATAGCTTTTGTAAATGAGTGTACTGTTGTTTGATAAACTTCTCCATTTAATATTTTAGATTGTTGTTTTTTTAAAGTTACCATAGGTAATTCCATTTGAAGGGCAGTCATAGCAGTTGGTGCTATTCCTGAACTTTCTATTGTAAGTATTCTAGTTATACCATGATTTTTGAAATATTCTTTGAAGTAAGTTCCCATTTCATACATTAATTTTGCATCTACTTGATGATTTAAAAATGAATCTACTTTAAGAACTGTTTCATTTAATGATCTTCCATCTTTTAATATTCTATCTTTTAATACTTTCATTTTATATTGCCTCTCTATTTAATTCATTATTATTTTTTTCTTTTTTGCCTTCTGTAAGTATTATATTTAAAAGTAAAGCAACTATTGTTCCAGTTGATATACCTGAAGAAAATATCATTTGTAATCCTTCTGGTAATTGTGATATAAAGTCTGGTCTAAAAGTAACCCCAAGGCCAAGGCCTATAGAAGTTGCTATTATTAATAGATTTCTATCATTTATTTCTACTCTACTTAATGTTTTTATTCCTGCTGCTGCAACAGTTCCAAACATTACTATACCAACACCACCAAGAACTGGTTGTGGTATTCCATTTATTAAAGCTGCAAATTGAGGGAATAAACCAAGTATAACTAATAATATACCTGCCATTATTGCCACATGTTTACTTGCCACTTTTGTTAATGGTATTAATCCTACATTTTGGCTGAAAGATGTATTTGGGAATGCTCCCACAGCTCCACCAATCATACTTCCTACACCATCAGCTAATACTCCCGATCCAACTCTTTTATCATCCATATCTACGTTAGATACTTCACCTATAGCTTTTAAGCAACCTACAGTCTCTATTGTTGTAACAAAATATGCTGGTAAGAATGCTATTAAAGCTTTTAAATCAAAGGTTACTCCATATTGGAATATTTGTGGTATTGCTATAAAGTTTGCTTGTGTTACTGATGAAAAATCAACTTTTCCAAGAGGTATACAAATTATATATCCTATAACCATTCCTATAAGTATAGATGCACTACTTAACATTCCTTTTCCGTATCTATTTAAAAGTAAAGTAATTATCATAACAAGCATTGCTATTGATACATTTGCTAAGCTACCATAATCAGCTGCTCCTACTCCTCCAGCTGCCCAGTCCATTGATACTGGAAGTAGCGTAAGTCCTATTAAGCAAACTACTGTACCTGTTACTATTGGTGGAAATAACTTCATTAAAGGCTTTATAAAATAACTTAATATAATTTCAAAAAATGCGCCTAAAATTGTTGCTCCTATTATTCCTGGCAATCCTAATACAGAACCTACCGATATAGCTGGTGATACAAAAGTAAAATCTGTTCCCATGATACATGCAACCTTAGATCCTATTCTACCGACTCCTTTTGCTTGGATTATTGTAGCTATACCTGCTGCTAATATTGATGCACTAATTACAGCGGTTGACATAGTAGCATCAAATCCTAATGCACTAGATATTACTAATGGAACAACTATAATTCCTCCAAATGCCGCAAATATATGCTGAAGTCCTAGAAGAACCTTTGTAGCCAAGGTTGGATTATCTTCAACCCCATACTTTAAATTGTTTAATTGTTTTTTGTTTGATGAACTCATAACACTATCTCCCGTAATTTTATTTTTGTGTTTATGACTCAGTTTCTCATAGTTTCATAGAATTTTTAAGAACCAAAAAACACCTCGATATAAATATCGAGGTGTTTAGCTCAAAATAAATACAAAATAACCTAAGTTAATTTATATTTATATATTCTTTAAACTATACCTCGTAGTCTACTAATTTAGGGTTAGTAGGTAGAAACTTACGGACCATATTACCGTCAAATATACGAGTCATTTAATTTTATCTTATTGTATCATATCTAATTTTTTTGTAAATAGTTTTTGAATAATTAAATATAGGTAATTTTATATCTAGAACATCATATATCAGAAACTTTTAATATTTAATATGAGTTATTGCTTCATGAATTAAATTTTGACTTTCTTTACTACATTCTACATATGGTGATTGAAGCAAATATGTTTCCAATATATTCAAATTATCATCTGTTATATCAATACCTAATTCACTTAATGTTAATGGCATATTCATTTCTTTCATATAATTCAATAGTTTTTCTTTGTGGGATGACAATCTATTGTAGTATAGTTGTACAAACAAACCTACTGCTACAATTTCTCCATGAAGCACTTTTTCTGCCACTTTTGTAAAATATGTACGAATTCCATAATACATCTCATGTGCTAAGGCAGCTTGGTTAAAACTTTTCGTAATGTTCGCTATCAATCCAGTAACTGCTATATTAATAAAAGTCACGTACTCTACTGCAGTTGTTATTTTATTTTTTTCTATATCTTTAATAGCTTGTTTTCCATAATACTCTAATATATCATAGGCATATTCAGCTATTCTGTAGGAAGTATACTTATCAAATGTATTTTCATCTGGTAACATAACTGCTTTTCCATTTTGAATTTCTATTTTCTTTGCCATAGCATCTAGGATCCCAGCTGCTGCAAAACGAGAAGGACAATTTACTATAATATCCAAATCTACTATAACAGCATCTACCTCATATTCATAGCGCCAACTACCATCATATATTCCATCTGTAGTATACATAACACTCATATTAGTAAATGCTGCACATGTAGATATTGAAGTTGGTATATTAACTACTCCAACTCCTGCTGATTTAGCTACTGCTTTAGAAAAATCCATAATTTTTCCTCCACCTATTCCAACTACCTCATCACAACCTGCTTCTAAACATTTTTCTGCACATTCTGCTGCTGCCTTATAGCTACAGGCTTCCTCAAATATTTCCACAACATAATTAATTTCTTCACGCTCAAGTGATGGTAATAATCTTTCTTTTACAGCTTCAAAGGCGCGAACACCAGACACAATATACACTTTCTTTCCAAATCGTTTTAATTCTGCTCCACATTTTTCAAGAAGTCCTATACCTTGCTGATATCTACCTGCACCAAATTTAATAGCATTATCTAAATAGTCATTTTTCATATATACCTCTCCTCTTAACAAATATAGCAGATTATGAACTTATAATATTGCTCATAATCTGCTATAATATTTAAATTTGCTTACCTATTATTCATAAAAATAATCAGGTGCACAATACATAATTTGTCCATCTTTAATTGTCATTTCTGGTTTAAGCAACTTGTTCGCAATGAATTCTGTTCCTTTCCAGTCTTTATATAATTGTTCAAAATCTATCCAATCGAAAATTGCAACATCGGCTCTCGCACCTTCATTTAGACAACCAATTTCGCCTTCCATCTTCATAAGTTTAGCTGGACGCTCTGTTGCCATTCTAACTACATCTGCCATTGGTATTCCCATACAGATGTAACGAGACATTAAGTTTGGTAAAGAGAATATGGGTCTTCTAAACATACTTCCAAGAACCAAGTCTGTACTACACATATCTGCAATAAATCCTTGTTCTTTTGCTGCAAGCATTACTTCAAAGTCCCCATGTTTTCTACCTTCTGCAGTATCAAATATAATACCACGTTCTCTTGCTTCCTTAACACAATCATATAGCTTTCCGTTCTCATCAATAATTGTATTTTGAGCACCTTGATAAACATGTTCAAAGATATCACCAGGACGTAATACTTCAAGTACTTCACTTGTTGGTACAGGTAGATTAGTACAATGTACTTCTACTGGGCAACCTATTTTTTCAGCTATTTTTATTGTTGCTTTTAAAGGTTCAATACCTAGTCCTTCTGCTAACTCCTCACTTTGACGTATCTTTAATCCAAGAATATTATCTTTATTCTCATTGTAAATTCTTTCAATCTTTTCAGGATTAAAATATTTAGGATTAATACACTCGTGATAACTTGTTGTTGTTAATCCAGCTGAGCATACTTGTAAGAAACTTTTTATAGTTATTTTACTTTTTGCAATTACTGAAGAACGGAACATTGGATAATTAGCTACTCCAGCAGAGAAATCTATTGCTGCTGTAACGCCTGTTGGTAAATATGCAACATCCGGATAGATACCTATTTCCGTACCATCATGGAACATATGGGCATGGGCATCAATTAATCCAGGGAAAATATATTTACCTTTTGCATCAATTGTATGTTTTGCTTGTGTACCTTCTTCATATTTTGTTATTCTACCGTTATAAATAGCGATAGGTTTTACTTCGTCTACATTATTGGCTGGATCAATAACATGACCATTTATAATTAATAAATCTAACATATTATATTTACCTTTCTCTTACCATAAACCTACAATTTTCCAGTATGGAAGTCCTACACAGAATAATAACACTAATGCAACTCCTACCATAATAGTACCAACTTTCCAGAAATCTTTCTGAGGTACATAATCTGAAGCAAATGTAACTAGCCCGGCTCCATTTCCATAATGTGTTAATAATGCTCCTAATGGTGACATGAATGCAAGTAATAATGCTACTACCATTTTGTCTGCTTGTGTAGTTAATGCTATTGTGAATAATACTGGATAGAAAGAAGCAACAAATGCACTATTTGATACGAAGAAGTATCTAACTGCTAAACTTATTAGAACTAACACAACTGTAACAAGTAATCCATTTATTTGTGATAAATCTAATACCTTTCCTAATACATCTGCTAACCATGTATAGAACCCTGCATCTGATAATGATGAAGCTATACCATAGAAAGCACCATACCATATGAAAATATTCCATGCACCTTTAGCTCCTATTACATCGTCCCAATTTAATACATCGAATAAAAGAACTAATGCAAGGAACATAAATCCTACAACTTTCATATCTAAATTGATAAATGTTAATTTATCGCCAAGCATCCAACCAAGAACTGCAAGAATAAATAATACTGCTAATTTCTTTTCTGCTGATGATATAGGACCAAGATCTTTTAATCCTTGTTGTGCCAGAGGTTTTATATCATCTAGAGATTTCATTTCTGGTGGATATACTTTGTATATAATAAATGGAGCTAATAATAGGAATAAACCTATTGGCACTATTGATGCCATAAACCAAGTTCCCCATGTGATTGTCATTCCTAGCATTTCAGTTATTAAAGAAACTGTAATAGCATTAGTAGCCATTACTGTTAAGAATAATGCAGCTGTTCCTTGTGAACTTACATACATTAATATTGTTAAATACGCACCAAGTTTTCTTGGATTTTTCTCTGATGTTGAACCTACACCTTCAGCTATATTATGGAATATAGGATAAATAATACTTGTTCTTGAAGCATTTGAACCTGTTGCAGGACTAAGTATTAAATCTGTAAACACTAATATATATCCAAGACCTAATGAAGTTTTTCCGCCTTTTAATAATAAATTATAAGCAATTCTTTTTCCTAAACCTGTTTTAACAAAGGCTGTACATACTATTGTAACTAAAGCGATGAACCAAGCCATACCATTTCCAAAACCATTTAATAGTATAGAGGTATCTATAAACATAGATGCAAAACCAACAATAATTAATGTAATAACTGGCTCTACAAATGGCTTAATAACAAGACCAATTAATAATCCTAGATATAATGCTACGATATGCCATGTTTCTGTTTCTAATCCTGCTGGAGTTGGAAAATTCCAAACACCAATAGTAACTAATGCTACTAATAGCAATTTAAATAGTTGTTTTTTATTCATATTTATCCCTTTCTCTCATGATACCGTTTGCTTTATTATACGATATCTCCCTTTTTCCTTTTGCTAAAAAACGTAAATCCTATAGCTACAAAACCTGCTATTATGGCAATTCCAACGCCCATTGTCACTGCAATACCACTCATAAGCCACATAGGTGCTAAGCCCACGAAACTATCTTTCCACGACATAATAGTTGAATAAACTCCATGAGTATCTCCGGCGCTTGACTGAGAATTTGGATCAATAGCTCTTACAAGTGCAAGTCCTGTAGATGTATTTCCTGTTGCTGCTCCAAATGCCATACATGCTTTTTCAAACCATTCATCTTTGCATAAATGATACGATAAGAAAAATATAATTGGACCTGTTAATCCACAAATTACAATTGTATATATAAGCACTGGTATAATGTATGCAGATATAAATTCTAAGTCTAATGTAGCCATAGCTGTAAATATTACTATTTCTAATATAAATCCACTAATCATTTTTATAGTTTTTAAATCTACATATTTATCTAATTTACTTACTCTTAATATCTTCCATAAAATTGCTCCTCCAAATACACCTCTTAGTACACTTGGAAGTCCATCTATAAAACTAGAATACTGTCCAACAAAATCAAACAATATCCTTCCAATAAATAAGGCAACTAGAAGCCATGAAACTTGAAGTGCTAAATGATTTATGCTAATAGCTGTTGTTACTGTAGAACCAGAAGTTTTTCTGTGTTCTTTAGGTAATGCTCCTCCATAGAAATATCCTGGTTGTTCCTTTAGCTCTTTTACATAGGTCCCCCAACCTTTTCTAACTCCGTAATTAATAATTAGCATTCCTATAACCATAGAAAAAATTAGACCAAAAGTAGAAAGAACCATTCCAACTGCCATATTTCCTTGAACTCCATATTTTTCAAATGCTGATGCTGCTGCGGCTGCTGTTCCATGTCCACCATGAAAGGCAAAAACTCCCATGACTCCCCAACCTTTTGGTAAACCTGGCCATACTTTGGCAAGAAGCCCTCCAAGAGCTACACCAAAAAACATTTGCATTCCATAAGAAGCCATTGTAACACATGAATAATCAAGATAGGAACTGATTTTATCTTTATTAAAATTAACACCAAAGACTAAAGCTGCCATAACAATATCAATAAGAACGCTTGGCAAACCACTAAAGCTTTCTGGTACAGCCACAATATTTAGTGCTTGCTGTCCTAATAACAGAAGTAATAGTCCCCCTATAAGGGAAGATGGTAAAAATAATTTCTGCATAGGTTTTATAATTTCTCTTATAAAAAAACCAAGTAACATAAATACCGCTAGCAAAAGCATATCATCGCAAAATGTAGCTACTGTCATAATTTTCACCCCCCAAAAGTCAGTTTGTTTAGTGCTTAATATTATCAGTTCGTTTAGTCCTTAATATTATCATTTTGTTCAGTTATTAATATTAAATGATATTATAACAAGATTACCTTGACAAAATATTACTAAAACCCATGACATTCATAAGGACTAAACTTTATGTGAAATTGAAATATAGTCTTTCTTAGAAACTAAACATTCCTACTGGTTCTCCAGAACCTTTTTTTGTATCAGTGTATGTTGGTGCTGTAACATAGTCAACATCATTTATTGGCCATGTAGCTTGTTTACCTTCGTATACTTCTTGTACACCCATTGCTGAGAAGTAAGATGCTCTATGTGCAGCTTCAACTGTATTTCCACCTATATGAGGATATATAATTACGTTATCTAAAGTAAGTAATGGATTCTCTGGATCTACTGGCTCTTGTCTAATTGCATCTAAACCAGCTCCTTGAATAACACCATTTTTACATGCTTCGTAAACGTCTTCCTCTACAACACAACCACCACGAGCTGTATTAATTAAGAATGCTGTTGGTTTCATCATTGCAAGACGCTCTTTATTTACCATATCTTTTGTTACAGGTGTATTTGGTACATGCAATGAAACATAATCACTTTCTTTGAATATTCTATCTAAATCACGAACTACTTCAACACCTTCTGGGAAATCTTTCGCAGGTTTATATGGATCGTATGCTAAAACATTCATTTCTAATCCCATAGCACGTACTGCAAGACGGCTACCTATATTACCACAACCGATAATTCCTACTGTTTTTCCATTTAATGTAGTTTTTCTTGTTTTTAATTTTGCTTTATAGTAATCCTCTACCCAAGTCTTTTTAAGTGTAGTTACATTACGGCTACATTCTAATATTAAAAGAAGTGCTGTTTCTGCTACTGATGTACTATTTGCAACTGGTGCATATAATGCTTGAACTCCATTATCATGACATGCTTTTACATCTAATGCATCAAATCCTGCTCCATGACGAACAACAACTTTTAAGTTAGGATTTGCTTCTATAACTTCTCTTGTTATTGGAGTTATACGTACTATCATAGCATCTGGTTGATGCTCTTTCATGTCAGCTAGTACATCTTCTGTCTCAAATCCTCTTCCTCTAATAAGCGTATGTCCTTTATCAATTAATAGTTGTGTTCCTTCCTCCATGATTTCTTGAGGTAATAATATTTTCCATCCCATCTTTTTATTTCCCTTTCTTATCTTATATATTATGGTTGATATACATCTTCAATAATTTCAAATCCTTTGTTCTCTAATAGATTATGAACCCATTCACGATTTGCTGAACCATCTTTAGCTGCTGCTAATTTTGTTTCATCTGCTGCTTGGAATTTCTTTGCATCTTCAAGAACAACTGCTGCATCTTTACGTGGTATAACTATAACACCATCTGGATCAGCTAATATAATATCTCCTGGATGTACACTAACTCCTCCACAAGATATAGGTACATTTATCTCTCCTGGACCTTCTTTGTATGGACCACCTGGAGTAGTTCCTGTAGCATAAACAGGGAAATCCCATTTACCTATCTCATCTATATCACGAATTGGTCCATCTATAATAATTCCAGCTATTTTTTTTGTATATCTTAAGTAAGCCATCATTACTTCTCCCATAAGTGCACGAGTATTGTCCTCTTCATTAGACACTACTAATACATCTCCTTCATGACACATATTTAATGCAGCATGTAAAGCTAAGTTATCACCTGCACGACATTTAACTGTGTAAGCTGGTCCTACAAGCATTTGCGCTTTTGGACTACTAACAAGACGTATACGTGGATTCATTGCACCACTTCTTCCCATAACATCTGCAGTATTAGAAGCCGGAATTTTTTTAAACTCATTCATTACTTCTAAATCTGGCATTTCTCTTTTAGTGTAAATACGTTTTCCTATCGCCATAATATTAATTCCTTCCTTTTTAAATGATCATTGCATCATTCTACCTTTTTCTACATTTTTTATATTTCATTACAAATTTTTTATATTTTATTACAAAATGTCTTGAATTTTTGTAATTTTATTGTAATATTAAAACATGTACAAATCAAACAATGATATTTTTAATTTTTAACAAAAAAAATTTGTGGGGGTATTATATATGGACTTGATGAGTTTATACTATTTTTCAGAACTAGCTAAAGACTTGCATATGACTAAAACAGCTAATAGATTATTTATTTCGCAGCAAACGTTAAGCAATCATATTCTACGACTTGAAAATTATTACGGTGTAAAACTATTTTATCGAAAACCTTCTCTTTCGTTAACATATGCAGGTGAACATGTTCTTGCTTATGCAAACACTCTCAACAGAGAAGACACCAATCTCAAGGATATTCTCTCAGATATTCAACATCAAGAACGTGGTGTACTACGTTTTGGTGCTAGTACGCTACGCATGAATACTTGCTTACCAGAAGTTCTTACAGAATTTTCATCCAGATATCCAAATGTTGAAATTAGAATTACAGAGACAAATTCTAAACCACTTGAGGAACTAATATTAAATGGTGATATTGATTTAGCTATTATTCTACATGGAGTAGAAAATCCTAGTATCGAAAAAAAGCACCTTATGTCTGATCAAATTTATCTTTGTGTAACTGACACATTACTTCATGAGTATTATGGCAAAGAAATAGGTTACTTAAAGAAATCAGTAAGCCCTGGTGCCTATGTTAAAGACTTCTCCAAATTACCATTTTGTATTCTAAAGAACCGCATGGGACAAACCATTCAAGCTTGCTTTGATGATGCTGGTTTTGTTCCCCGCACATATACAACTAGTGCACATATTCAGATTAGTACCTCTATTGGATTAAAAGGGATTGCTGCATGCTTTGCAACACGAACAAGCTTAATTAATCAAAAATCTTTAATTCCAAAAGACATTAACATATTCCCTCTTTTACTTAATGGAAAACCATTAACTCAACAAGTATCTATTATTCATCATAAAGATAGATACTTAACAAGTTATAATCAGTATTTTTTAGATTTAATAACAGACTATTTCCAAAAAATAGAACTAATGCCTATAGAAAATATTGCAAATACTATAACAAGTTAAAAATTAAGTAAGTAATCGTATAAAACCAATACTTGCTTACTTTCAACCTTTTTAACATGATTACTCTCAATATTTTTCCAAAATACAAAATAAGTATAGGTATTATTCTCATATACTTATTTCAATCAATTTGCCACATGAAAAAAACCTAGCTGATTTTAGCTAGGCTTTTTTGTAACTTAAGGTTTATTTAAATATAATAATCAATTATAGAATCTTGCTTATTTTGTTGGTGCTTTAATGAATCCTTCTTCAGCTACTATATTTTGTCCGTCTTCACTCATTATGAAGTCAACAAATGATTTAGCTTCATCACTCATAGCATCTTTTTTATTTACTACTAAGAAAGGTCTTGATATTGGATATTTTCCAGCTACAACATTATCATCATTAGCTTCTACACCGTCAACTTTAACTGACTTGATACCATCTTTAACATATCCAAAAGATATGTATGCTATAGCATTTTCATTTCCTTCAACTGTTGATTTAACATTTCCAGAACCATCACTTATTTGAGCATCTTTAGTTAATTCTTCTGATTCAAATCCTACTATTTCTTGGAATCCATCTCTAGTTCCAGAACCTTCTTCTCTTGATATTACAACTATTTGTGCATCTTCTCCACCAACTTCTTTCCAGTTAGTTATTTTTCCTGTAAATATATCTTTAACTTGATCAACTGTTAAATCTTGAATTTTATTATTCTTATTTGTTACAACTGCTATACCGTCTATTGCTATTTGAGTTCCTTCTATACTTTGTGCCTCTTCATCTTTTAAATCCCTTGAAGACATTCCTAAGTTAGAAGTCCCTTCCATTGTATTTTTTATCCCTGCTGATGATCCAACTTGTTGTACTTCTATTTTTACATCATTATTTTTTTGATACGCTTCTGCTAAAACTTCCATTGTTGGTCCTACTGAAGTTGATCCTGATATAGTTATTTTAGCCCCATCTCCTTGTGAAGAATTTCCTGAACCACATCCTACTGCAAGTCCACTTACCATTACTGCCCCACATAATAATACCATTATTTTCTTTTTAAACATCTTAATAATCTCCTTCCAAATACCAACTTTTTTTATTATTTCTTGTTTTTGTTTTCTACATTTGATTTATCTTACAATTTAATAATACAGTTAGAGTGTTAAGAGAGTATTAAGTACACATTAAAGAGATGTAAAATTTGTTAAATGCGTATTAAGTATATATAATCTTAGATTTTTCTAGTATTAATTCATTTATTATTCTTTCCATGGATTCTACACCTTCACATCCTTTAAAAATAGGATTCATTAGATTTTCATTTAAAATTTCGCCTTTTCTATTGGCAATACCTAGTGTATGCTCAACTCTATAAAAATCTAGCTTCTCCCCTGGCATATTATGCTTTTCTTTTTTCACATGTTTATAAAGTTCTAGAGCTCTTTCTTTATTATTTTTAATTAACACTTCATACATTATTGCTATGTTAATTAAACCTTTATAATATGAAGATTCTATTTGTTTATTTAAAAATATATTTTTATTTTCTATAGTCACTTCAACTATTTCATTTATATTCGGAGATAAATCTTCTTTATTGTTACATATGGCATCCGTATATAAAGATTGAGCACTTAATGCTAAGGAGATTAAATTATCTTTATTAACATTAGTTTTCTCTATATTATTTTCTATTTTCTGTAATAGAAATGATATAGATTCTCTGGATATAGGTGTGTTACCTATAATACTATATGTATATAATATTACATCAGTAAAAATTTTATCTTTTTTAATTAGTTTCATATGCTTACCATCTCCCATAATATAACTTGGGATGCTAATTAAAACAAATATTATAACAGTTGAAATAATTAATAGATTCCATTTAAATATTAATCCTATACATATAGTTGTAGTACCTAAGATTAAATCACTCAGAGGACCTGCTTTAAGCGCTTTAATCCACGCTTTTCTTGCTTTCTCAACATCTTCTTCATTTAGTATTTGAAAATTATCAATTTGAGCTCTTCCTACATAAGTCAATTGCTTACCAAAGCTTTTAATTTTATTAAATTTATTATTTTCTCTTTTAAATGTAAATGGTCCTAAATATAGTACCGTAAATTTAAGTCCATTTTTCTCCGCAACAAAACCATGACTTAATTCATGTACTACAACAAAAACTATTATTTGTAAAATCATTATAGGTATTAGATAAATCCAGTTCAAATCTAAATTTATATTTAGTCCAATGCCAATAAACCCACCAACAAAACCTATTAATGCTCCACAAATATATGGCAACACTTTAATTAATTTGCTTTTCATAAACTCCCCCAATATATTATGTAAATTTTAATTTTTTTTAATAAATAAGGAGCTATTTATACATATATTTAATAAAAATAGCTCCTTATTTATTAATTTTATAGTTCTCTTTCTAATTCGTCCACTAAGTCTTTAAACACATGTAGTGCCTTATCAACAGATTCTTTTTTCTCCATATCTACACCAGCTTTTCTTAGTTGGTTTAATGGGAAGTCTGAACCACCACTCTTTAGGAATTCTTTGTATCTTGCTACTGCGCTTTCACCTTCTTCAAGTATTTGTTTACTTAAAGCAGATGCTGCAGAAAATCCTGTAGCATATTTGTATACATAGAAGTTACTAAAGAAATGAGGTATTCTAGCCCATTCTAATCCTATTTCTTCATTTACTTCACAAGATTCACCGTAATATTGTTTATTTAAATCATAATAAATATTTGTGAATTCTTCTGATGTTAAAGGCTCTCCTTCTTCAACTTTTGCATGACATATTTTTTCAAACTCAGCAAACATTGTTTGTCTATATACAGTTGTTCTAAATTGTTCTAAGTAGTAGTTTAATAAGTATACTTTTTCATCCTTTGATTTTGCATTTTTTAATAAGTAGTTGATTAATAATAATTCATTTAAAGTTGATGCCACTTCCGCTACAAATATTTTATATCCTGAATATAAATATGATTGATTATTTTTTGAATAATAACTATGCATTGAGTGGCCCATTTCATGTATTAAAGTAAATAATGAATTCAAATCATCTTTATAGCTAAGTAATATATATGATTTAGAGTCGTAGCTACCCCAAGAGTAAGCTCCACCTTGTTTTCCTTCATTACCATATACATCTATCCAACCTTCAGCAAATGCTTTTTTTACATTTTCTAAGTATTCTTCACCTAAAGGTTTTAAAGCTTCTAATATAATTTCTTGTGCTTTTTCATAAGGTATTTTCATATCAAAGTTTTCAGTTAATGGCACATATAAATCATACATATTTATTTTATCTAATCCTAAGAATTCCTTTTTAAGATCAGTATATTTATTTAATACATCTAAGTTTTCATGTACAGCTGCAATTAAATTATTATAAACTTCTATACTAACATCATCTTGGAATAGTGACCCTTGTAAAGCTGATTCGTATTTTCTAGTCTTAGCATAGAATATTTCACTTTTTATTCCACCATATAAGGTAGATGCAAAAGTATTTTTATATTGACCATAAACAGAATACATAGCATCAAATGCATCTTTTCTTACTCTTTGGTCTTTACTTTTTAAGAATAAGCTAAAGTTTGCATGAGTTACTCTAACTTTTTTGCCCTTTTCATCTTCTATTTCTGGGAATTGTAAGTCAGCAAAAGATAACATATCATATACGTTCTCTGGTACACCCGATAAATCAGATACTGCTGCTAATAATTCCTCTTCCCTTTCATTTAGAGTATGTGGTTTTAATCTTAATATTTCATCCACATGTTTTTTATAATGAGACAATTTTTCACTTTTTAAGTAATTTTCAAGCTTTTCACTATCCATTGATATTATTTCTGGCACCATATAAGATGTAGCCATGGATAATTCTGTAGATAACATATCTGTTTTAGTGGCATTTCCTTGATTTTTATTTATTCTAGTATCTTCATGACTTTTCATATGAGTGAACACATATAAATTTTGAAGTATTCTAGATGCTTGTTCTGATATATTTAATGCTTTGTATAAATTCTGTTCACTATCAGCTAAAGTTCCTTTATATTTTTTAACATCTTCAATTAATTCTTTTACTTTTTTTATATCTTTCTCCACAACTTCTTCGTTGGGATACATTTCATCTATAGTCCACTTGAACTTATTTTCTACTGCACTTCTCTCCATTATTTTCACTCCTTAGTAATTTATTCATCTAATATATTTATTATTTATATATATGCTTATATTAGTATTTCCAAAATAAAATAGCAATTGCAATAAATTTACTTTATATATTCTATATTTACTACATTGTTAATACCTTCTAACTCAATAACTAATTCACTTAACATTAATCTTTTATCATATTCTAGTAAGAAATTTATTTCCCATATTGCTTCTGATTTAGTTATTATTTGAAAGTTCCTTATAATTATTTCACTTGATTTAATTTTATTAACCATATTAGATATTGCATCTAAGCTTGTTATTGTAGCCTTCAACACAGTTTGACTTTTAGGCGATATGACTTTATCTATATTTTTTAATACATATAATGTTCCCATTACTAATATCCACGCTGAGATCCCAAGTACATATTGCCCATATCCTATGGCAATGCCAATACATGCTGTTGTCCATATCCCCGCTGCTGTTGTTAATCCCCTTATCCCATTAGAATTCTTTAATATAGCTCCTGCTCCTAAAAAACCTATTCCTGACAGTACCTGTGCTGGTAATCTTGCTGGATCCATTGTAGTAGTTCCACTATACTTAGTAAATAGTTCTAGAGCTATAATAGATGTAATACATGATCCAATAGATACTAAAATATGTGTCCTAAAACCAGCAAACTGATTTGACTTTTCTCTTTCATAACCTGTAAAACCGCCTACTAAAACTGCTAATAGGAGTTTTATGATGACTTCCTGATTTTTTAATATTATGTCTCCCATTTTATCCCCCTTAGAATCATATATTAATATTATATAAGTGTTATATATACTTATTAGTATAGTATATGTTTTTATTCTTCATTTGCAATTATGATTTATAATTCATCATTTATATTATCTTCATTTGATAAAATATTTATATTTGTTGGATATCCTATCTTAATATTATTTTTCTTAAATACAATTAAAACTTGTAATTTAGCTTCCCTCAATATGGCAAAATATTTTTCTGAAACAACAACACCTGTAATTGTATATTTTGCTCCTATAGATATTTTTTCTATATCTGTTATTCCATATACTTTAAACCCTAAATAACTAGATGGTCTTAATTTTACAAGATAGTCCTTATATTTTTCATTCATTATATTGCATACTTCTTGCAGAGATTCTAAAACTTTCATAGGATCTTCCTCATAAGAAACTCTAACATGAACAATAACTCTCATTACATCCTTACTATAGTTTCTTATACTATTAATATTACCATTTGATATGGTAATTCTTTTTAGATCCCAATCTCTGAGACTTACACTTCTTATACCAACTTCTTCTACACTTCCTTTAAACTCTTCGTTTATTAGAATAAAATCTCCTACATGAATTTGCTTTTCAAATAGAATGAAAAATCCATTAAAGATATCTTTTAATATACTTTGAGATGCTACCCCTGCTACAATCCCCACTATACTAGCTCCAGTAACTATGGATCCAAAGGCCGTTGCATCAACAATATCAAATTCTCTAAGGATTAATATTACGCTTAAACAAAACATTATATAGTATGACACAGAGCACAATACACTACAAAGAGTATCTTCGTATCTCTCATCAAACTTTGTGACTTTAAATAAACTTTTTAAGGAAAATTGTATAATTTTTAACAATATACAAGCGATTATTATGATAACTATACTACGAATTAATTTAGAAATAAACATCTAATCACCTTTAAATTATAATAAACTTAAAAATAAAATTTACTTTAATATTTATATTCTAGTATACTCATAATTCTTATTTAAAATCACAAAATATATACAAAAAAACCCACATTACTGTGGGTCACTTGCTTGTTTTATATATTCATTTATTAACATATCTATTTTTTTACTTGACTCAACTAGTTCATCCCTAAATATTTCAGGATATTCAATATATGTGTTTATTAATTCCCTTACTTCTTCAATTTCCTTCTTCAGCGCTTCTAATTCACTTTTACCCATAAAAACCACCACTATCAACATGTATTTTATTTAATTCTATCAAAAATTGTTATTATTTGTCAACAATTTCACGGAAAATTTTGTCAATTTTGGGTAACAATACTTTGATACTAATCCTACAAACATCCCTGTAACTAAAGATGCTATAAGCATAAATGGTAAATACCCTACCATATTAATATTTTGTACTATTATACTTGCTACTAATAATTGTCCTATATTATGCCCGATGGCTCCTATGATACTCACTCCTATAATAGAAAAACCTTTTACTTTGCTAGATAAATACATACCTATTAAACTTAGATATGCTCCTCCCACACTAAATAATAAGTATGAAAGAGGTCCAGCAAAAATAGAAGATAATATAATTCTAACAGTTAATATTATACAAGTCTCTTTTACCCCTAAAATCATCAATGATATAAGTGTTATTATATTTGATAAACCTAGTTTAGCTCCTGGAAAAATAGCTATTAATGGGTTCGGTATATAAGTTTCAATTATATATAATACTAAGCTATATGCAACCATTAAACCTAAAAATGTCATCTTTTTAGTTTTCATTAATTTTCATCTCCATTTTTTAACCTAATACTATAATACAATATATAGTTAAAAACCTCTATATTTTAAATTTTTTTATATGTCTTTTATGTGTGTTTTAAAAATATAATATTAAAATTATGATTATATTGACATATGAACAAAATATAGTTATAATTTAATTGATAATGAAACTCATTAGGAGGTGTTAATGATGACTGTTTACGACTTAAAAGTTGGCCAAAGCGGTACAATTAATAATATAAATGGTGATGAAAGATTAGCAAAAAGGCTTCTTGCTTTAGGATGTATTGCTAATACTGAAATAGAAATAAAGAAAATTGCTCCATTAGGAGATCCAATAATAGTAAACTTTAGAGGACTTAACTTAGCTTTAAGAAAATCTGATGCTAAAAGTATTTACTTAAAAGACAGCGAGGTGATTTAATTGATTAACGTAGCTTTATTTGGTAATCCTAACGTTGGTAAAACTACTGTTTTCAACTTGTTAACAGGTTCTAACCAATACGTGGGTAACTGGCCTGGGGTAACAATTGAAAAAAAGGAAGGCTATTTAGATGATAATATAAAAATAGTAGACTTACCTGGTATATATGCCATGGATACTTTCTCTAACGAGGAAAAAGTATCTAAGGATTTTTTAGAACAAGGAAATGTTGATGTAATAGTAAATGTGGTAGATGCTTCTAATCTTGACAGAAACTTATACCTTACTACTCAACTTATGAAATATAATAAACCAATAGTTATTTTACTTAATATGGTTGATTTAGCTGAGGCTAAAGGAATAAAACTAGATTATAACAAATTAGCTAAAAATCTTAACGTTACTATCCTTCCTATAGTAGCAAAGAAGAAAACTGGTTTAGAAAATATTAAATCTGTAATTGAAAATGCTTCAAAATCTAGAATCAATTACTCTGTAGATTTTGGAAATGAAACTGAAACTTATAAAAAAATAGAAGAAATTATATCTGATGCAACTATAGTTCCTTCAAGTAATAAAAAATCAATAAGTGATCATATAGATGATGTTGTTCTTAATCCTATACTTGCTTATCCAATCTTTGTAGGAATTTTACTTTTATTATTTAAGTTTACTTTTGATTGGGTAGGTGGTCCTTTACAAGAATGGCTAGGAGGAGCAATAGAAGCTTATGTAATGACTCCTGTTGATGGCATGTTAGCTAATTCAAGTTTATGGTTTAAATCACTTATAGTTGATGGTGTTCTTGGTGGTGTTGCTGGTACTTTACCTTTCTTCCCATTAATTTTCACTTTATTCTTAGGAATATCATTATTTGAAGATAGTGGATATATGTCAAGAGCAGCATTTTTAATGGATAAGATAATGTATAGAGTTGGCTTATCTGGTAAAGCATTCATACCTATGGTTATGGGTCTTGGGTGTTCATCTCCAGCAATAATGGCAACTAGAACTTTGGAAAGTGAAAAAGATAGAAAGATAACAGCATTAATTTCTCCACTTATGACTTGTGGTGCTAAATTACCTATATATGCTTTATTCGTATCAATCTTCTTCCCAAAACATAAAGCTATAGTTACTACATCTTTATATATATTAGGTGTAGTTGTAGCCATATTAGTTGCTTTAGTATTAAATAAAACGGTATATAAAACTCAAGCAGAGCCTTTTGTTCTTGAGCTACCAGAATATAGAGTTCCTACTTTATCAGCTTTATTAAAAAATACTTGGAGCAAATCTAAAGGATTTTTAATAAGAGTTATTACTGTAATGTTTGCCATGTCAGTAGTTATATGGTTCTTATCATCATTTAACTTACATGGATTTACTGAAAATATTAATGATAGTTTATTAGCTTTATTTGGTAAGTTACTTGCTCCATTGTTTGCTCCTTTAGGATTTACAGACTGGAGAATTTCAGTTTCTATACTTACAGGACTTGGTGCTAAAGAAATAGTTGTAAATACAATGTCAGTTTTATTTGGTAGTAATTTAGCTGAAGTTTTACCTACTGTATTCACTGGAGTTACAGCACTTTCATTCTTAGCATTCTCTGCATTATATACTCCATGTATAGCAGCTCTTGCAACTATGAGAAAAGAATACGGAAATAAAATGATGATGATATCTTTATCTTATCAATTTATACTAGCTTGGGTAGTTGCTTTATTAGTAAATGTGATCGGAAATCTTCTACTTGGAAATAATGCTTCTATAGAATATATTGTTGGCGGCGCTATCGTATTAGTAGCAGCATTTATCCTGTTTAGAATGTTTAAAAATAAATCAAATAATAAGAGTGGCTGTAGTGGTTGTTCTTCTTGTCCATCAAGTAGTTCATGCCATATAAAAGCTACAAATGAATAATAAATAAAAAAATTGCTATATTTTAATAGATATAGCAATTTTTTTATTATGTTAATTAAACTTATATCATATGTTAAATATCTATTTCTTTTACTGGTCTAGCTTCTATATAGCCTCTATATCCTTGTGGTTCCATTTGAAAACTTGGCACCTCATTTAAATCCCACTCATATCCATATAAAGTAGGATTATATTTATCTATTTCCCTTGATAAAAAATTTATTGCACTTTGAAAATTATCATTTTCAAATGGTTCTCCCTGAAAAACCATCATTTTACATGGAGGCAGTGTTATTATTTCAAATCCTTGTGGAACAATTCCTTTGTAATCCAAAGGAACATCAACACCTTGAACATAATTAGAAGTATTCTCTTTAATAAATTTATGCGGCAACCACATTCCTAAAGGTTCATTAATAGCTTCTTTTATGCTAGATAAAATCCCCCATACTTCCTCTCCTGTTTCTTCAAAGTACTCAAAATAATTTCCAGCTTTTTTGCCTCTTTTTAAAATACATTTTCTCCTTGGAAAATTAATAACTTGAGTAAAAAAATTATTGGATATTAATTTGCTATCAGTATTTAAGTTATTCTCATATATATACTGTTCTTTTATAGGATAAGAAGTAAATAAACTTATAGGTGGAGTATCTTTTTTATAGCTTTTAGGAGTTAAACCAAACTGCTTTTTAAAGGCCCTTGTAAATCCTTCGTGGGAATCAAACACAAAATCCAATGCCACATCCACAACTTTTTTATCCTGGTTTCGAAGCTCTATGGCTGCCTTTGATAATCTTTTTAATCTTATATATTCGAAAGGTGTTTTCCCTATATACTCTTTAAATAATTTAGCACAATACCAGGGGGAATAATTAGAGCATTTTGCTAGTTCATAAAGAGTTATATTTTTATTCAAATTATCATCTATAAAATCCTGCATCTGCTGAACAGCTATAACTTTTTCAAATTCTTTCAAATTACATACCACCTTTAATTTATTTGTATTAGCGAAGAAATCTCACTACTATAAGTTAGATTTAAGCTATTCATAGCTCTAGTACATGCCACGTATAATAAATTTCTATCAAAATCACAACTATAATTATGATTATTTACAAAAGGAAGTAATACTTCATCAAATTCCAAGCCTTTTGACATTTGAATAGTAGAAATAATTACCCCTTCTTTAAACTCTATGGAATCAAAATCTAATTTATTTATTTCATACTTTTCTTTAAAAATTTCATATAAATACTCAACTTCTTCTTTCTTTTTGCAGATTATTGCCAAAGTAGTAGATTTACTTTCATTAAATTTCTTAATTATTTTTTCTATTTCTTTTACTTCTTCTTTCACATTGTTACATTTTATTATTTCAGGATCTTCTCCATGCCTTTCTATAGGTTCAATATCAGTATCATATATTTTCTTTGCAAAATTAATTATCTCATACGTAGATCTATAACTTTTATTAATATGAACAATTTGGCTATCTTCAAATATATTTTTTAATGTATTCAATGTATTCGAGTTATGTTGGTTAATACACTGACCAAAATCACCCAATATAGTTTTTTTACACTTATATATTTTTTTAATAACTTCATATTGAATTGGTGTATAGTCTTGCATTTCATCTATAATCACATGCTGAATATAAATTATTTCCTTTGTTCCCTCCGTATAATGCTGTAAATAAATATATGGAAATACATCATAATATTCTAATTCTTTTTTATTCTTTAGAATTAAGCATTTATCTTTATTTATATATTTATAAAAATCCTCGTAAAGCTCCAAAGTTGTATTTAACTTGAACATATCTTTAATTTGCTTATATATTTCTTTTTTACTTATATCTATTATACTTTTAGTATCCATATTTATTTTTTCTATAATATCATCACTTATTTTTTCTAATCTTTTAAATATAGGATGTCGTTTATAAACATTATACTTTTCCAAAATGAAATCTTTATCAATTAATATATTTTTATAAACAATTTCTTTGGGAGAAAAATACTTACCATCCACATATTTAATATAATCATCTAATAAATCTACAAATTTACTAGTTGCTTTAAACTTCATTCTCTCAATGGTTAATTCATCATTATTTTCAACTACTTCATTATATTTTTCAAATTTAATATCCTTATTTAACTGCTCTCTTACTATATCTTCAAAGCTTAACTCGTTTATAGTCTCTTCACCAAGTTGTGGTAATACAGTTGATATATAATCGGAAAATACTTTATTAGGTTATATTATAGCTATGTTTTCTGCATGTAAGTAATCTCTATACTTATATAAAAAATATGCCACTCGATGTAATGCAATGGAAGTTTTTCCCGAACCTGCTACACCTTGAATTATCAAAGTATCCTTATTCTCATTTCTTATTATTTCATTTTGCTCTTTTTGAATTGTTGATACTATATTTTTCATTTTTTGATCAGATTCATAGCTTAATTCTCTTTGTAGTATTTCATCATTAATATTAAGTGAACTCTCTAAAACATATTCCATATTACTTTTACTTATTTTAAATTGTCTCTTCTTAGTTATTTCCCCGTAGATTTTTCCAGCCGGTGCTTCATAGTTAGCATTACCCAGTTCAAAATCATAATACATACTTGAAATTGGCGCTCTCCAGTCATAAATAATCATATTCCCATACTCATCTAAAAATGAATTTCTTCCTATATAAACCTTTTCACTTTCTTCCTCTCCTTCATATAAAAAATCTATTCTTGCAAAGTATGGTGATTCAATTAAGTTTTCTATTCTTCTTTTTTGCTCACATACAAAGTCTCCATTATTAACAATTTGATTAATAGAATTCTCGTTTGAAAATATCTCCATGGAATCCATATCATTTCTATTTTCATAAAGATACTTTTTTGATTCTTTAAATTCTTCAGCATAAAGCTTTACTTTTTTTTGTAAATTATTTAAATAATTTTTTAATTTTTGTAAAGTAAAATTAAGATATTCTTTTTCTTCTGGGTAATTAGATAACATAAAATATACCTCCTTTTCAGAAATATATTTTATACCCTATTGAATTTAGTTTCTTGATTTTTTTTGCCATAAATTTTTACTAATGAAAAAACGAACTTTACAAGTTCGCTTTTCAAATTAAAATATTCATTTATTTATAATGTATAATTAGCTTTTTATTAATACTGCTGAGCCATGCATATCACATAGCGGCACAATAAAAATATTATTCGCATTACAATATTCTTTTACAGCTTTTTTAACACCAGGAAATTGACTGCTGTTATAATCATGTACTATAATCATTCCACCTCTAACAAGCTTTGGATAAAATATTTTCAATCCTTCATAAGTAGGTTTATATAAGTCTGTATCTAAGCTAACAAAACAAAAACTTGGCAAATCTTCTTTTATACTTTCAGGAAAGTGTCCTTTTATAAACTCTGCTTGTTCTTTATATGGAAGCTTATTTTTTACCAACTCCACATTAGTGTCTGAGAAATCGCCTTCCTTAGCTCTTAAATATCCATGGCTTCTTTCTACCTCAAGATCTTCATCATAAAATCCTTCAAAGGTATCAAAGAGATATAGTTTTTTATTGGGAAATAGTTTATTTATTTCTGATGCAAATTTACCTTTATATACACCTAATTCAGCAACTTCTCCCTCTAACTTTTGCTCATTTATTTCTGATGCTATTAACCTTAATGACGCCAATCTTATATCAATATATTGTTTAAAATCATTAATATTAAATACTATTCCTTTATAGTCTAATAATTTTAATTGAAGTTGAATTTCTTCTGCTGCTTCTTTATTTAAAACTGCAATAACAATAATATCCGGCATAATTTTCACAGATTCTTTAGCCGAATAGATTCTTTTATTATCTTTATATTTTCCACACAAATTTGGATTATTATCTATAAATCCTAATAGTTCAAAATCTCCACTTATCCAGTTTGATATCATATTTCCAGCTTGACCTGACCCAAATATCATTATCTTATTCATAATACTCTCCCATTTTCATTTTTCTTTTTGTAAATATACATTGTTTATTTTATCTATTAATATTTAATTATTTAAATATATATTGTTTAACCAAGTATCAACTTTGTCTAATACTTCTTCTTTATTTCCTTTTAAAGGATCTTTAAAATCAATTTGTCCTTTAAAATTATTTTTTGGAATAGATTCTTTTATACTTTTATAAAACTTATCAGCTCCACCGCCTCCATGACAAGCAAATAAATATATATTTTTATCACATATACTTTCTTGATTCAAAAAAGTATTGTAAGGAGGTGCA
Organism: Terrisporobacter vanillatitrophus; assembly: GCF_051148895.1. Lineage (GTDB taxonomy): Bacteria > Bacillota > Clostridia > Peptostreptococcales > Peptostreptococcaceae > Terrisporobacter > Terrisporobacter vanillatitrophus. The sequence continues at coordinate 334,566 of NZ_CP154625.1, read as the reverse complement.
TAAGTACCAACCCATATAGGTGTTCCTATAAATATATTCTCATAATCGTCTATATTTATATCATATGATATAAGTTCTGGTTTTTCTTTAAATAATACACTTCTTCCTCCCCAAAAATATTTTTTAAACCCTGAATTATGATACTTTTTCTTTGGTTTTAATTCCAATATGTCTGCATTAATTTTTTTAGCAATAGTATGTGCTATTAATTTTGTATTACCTTCTAATGAATAAAAAACTACAAGATTTTTCATATATTTTTCATCTTCTTTCTTTTTTATTTATATATAAATAGTAATAATTTAATCTCAAAATCTCAATAGAAATTAAATTTATATATTATTAATTTTATTATGTATTAAATTAATTATAAAAATAGTGAGGATAATAATCCCCACTATTATTAGTTATATTTATTATTAAAAAGTTACGTTCAATTTTACTTCTTTACCATCTCTATTTACCACTAATGTTGTATTATCACCACTTTTATATTCATACAAACGTTTAGTTAAGTCAGACATACTTGTTAATTTTGTGTCCCCTAATTTAACTATTATATCATTTGCTTTAACCCCTGCTTTTTTAGCTGGAGAATTGTCTACTACTTCTCCAACAAATACACCTTCATCAGTAGCTACTTGTTGACCTTGAGACTGAGCATAAGCTGCATAAGTTGATGCATCGTATCCTTTTATACCAAGTGTTACTTTTTCATAACTTCCATCTTTAATTACTGATTGTATTATTTCTTTTGCTTGATTAATTGGAATAGCAAATCCTAAACTTTCACCTTCAGATGTTTTTGCCGTATTTATTCCTATAACTTGGCCACTTTCGTTTAATAATGGTCCACCACTATTACCAGCGTTTATACTTGCATCTGTTTGAATAAGTCCTGCCATAGTAGCTTGTTCAGTTTTTATAGTTCTATCTAGTCCACTTATTATACCTTGTGTAACTGTTCTTTGTAATTCTAATCCAAGTGGGTTACCTATAGCTATTGCTATATCACCTATTGAAACTTTATCACTATCTCCAAGCTCTGCTGGAGTAAGTCCAGTTTTATTTACTTTTACTACAGCTAAATCTAATTGTGAGTCATACCAAACCACATTACCATTAATAGTTGAACCATCATTGAATAGTACATTTACTTTTTTTGCTTCTCCATCAGAAATAACATGAGAATTTGTAAGAATGTATCCATTTGAATCTACTACTATACCTGTCCCCACACCTTCTGATTCAGTTGGAATAGAAAACATATTATCTGAACTCATAACAGTTGTAGTAATCCCTACTACAGATGGCATTGCCTTTTCTGTTACTGCCTGATATACATTTGTACTTTTTCCATTACTATTTATACTTATACTTTGTGATGAAGATGTTCCAGGTGATGTGCTTAAATTATTTTTCAATAATACTACTGTTAAAAACGAACTAAGCACTGAGCATATTACAGCTACAACTACTACTAATCCTATCCCTTTTTTTCTTGACATTTTTTCTCCTCCTAACAAAATAAATTTCTTATTACTTTATTTATATTATTAATTTTTATAATCTTTTGTAAAAAAAAGAAATCACCAAATTCGATATAAATCTCTTATGATGATTTCATTATAATATTTTATTCTTAATTAAACCTTAATTTCTAAAGTCTTTTTTCTAATTCTTCTTTTTCTTTTTCAAACCCTGGTTTACCTAATAAAGCAAACATATTCTTCTTATATGCTTCAACACCTGGTTGATTAAATGGATTTACTCCTAATAGATATCCACTTATTCCACAAGCTTTTTCAAAGAAGTATACTAAGTATCCAAAGTTATACTCATTTAATGTTGGTATATCTATTATTAAATTCGGAACTTGACCATCAGTATGAGCAAGTAAAGTCCCTTGGAATGCTTTTTCATTTACAAAATCCATAGTTTTTTCACTTAAATAGTTAAGCCCATCTAAGTCTTTTTCTTCTGATTTTAATTCAACTACTTTTCTTGGTTTCTCCACATTTAAAATTGTTTCAAATAATATTCTCTTACCATCTTGAACGTATTGTCCCATTGAGTGTAAGTCAGTTGAAAAATCTACTGAAGCTGGGAATATACCCTTTTGATCTTTTCCTTCGCTTTCTCCGTATAATTGTTTCCACCATTCACTTACAAAATGTAAATTTGGTTCATAGTTTACTAGTAATTCTATATCTTTACCTTTTCTATGTAAGATATTTCTTACAGCTGCATATTGGTAACAATCATTTTCTTCTAAGCTAGATGTAGAATATTTTATACGAGCATCGTTAGCTCCTTGCATCATTTCATCTATATCAAATCCTGCTGCAGCTATTGGTAATAATCCAACTGGTGTTAATACAGAGAATCTTCCTCCAACATCATCTGGTATTACAAAAGTTTCATATCCTTCTTCATCAGATACTTGTTTTAATGCACCTTTTTTAGCATCTGTAGTTGCATATATTCTTTTTGCTGCTTCTTCTTTTCCATATTTATTTTCTAAGAAATCTTTTAAAACTCTAAAAGCTATAGCTGGCTCAGTAGTAGTTCCTGATTTAGATATAACGTTTAATGATACATCCTTATCCTTTATTATTTCAATTAAATCCATTAAATACGTTGAACTTATATTGTTTCCTGCAAAATATACTTCTGGAGCTTTTCTATCCTCTTTACTTAAGCTATTTCTGAATGAGTGACCTAAGCATTCTATTGCAGCTCTAGCTCCTAAATATGAACCACCAATTCCTATTACTACTAGTACATCTGAATCCGATTGTATCTTTTGAGCTGCTTTTTTTATTCTTGCAAACTCTTCTTTATCATAATTGTTAGGAAGGTCTATCCAACCTAAAAAATCTTTTCCTGGACCAGTTTTTTCATGAAGCATTTCATGTGCAACATCAACATAAGGTTGTAATGTATCAACTTCTTCCTTAGCAAAAAAATCTAAGGCTTTACTATAATTAAATTTAATTTTGTTCATAATTCTACTCCCTTTTTTATAATATTTATACCATAAAATTATATCATAAAACTAATTTGCCTTCTTGTTAAAAAATTGTTTAGTTTATATTATTTTTTTATTATATTAATTATCTGCATTTTTATAAAAAATATAAAAAGCTTTAGAAATAAATATTATTTCTAAAGCTTTTTATTTTATCTATCTTTCATTTACACTTTGCGCTATAACTTGTTGTGCTATATTAACAGCGTGATCTGAAACTCTTTCTAAATTAGCTATTACTTCTAAATAAATAATACCATTGTCTATGCTACACATATTATTATTTAATCTTCTCATATGATTTATCCTACATGATTTTTCCATAATATCTACTTGTTCTTCCATCTTGATTACTTTACAAGCAAGATCCACATCTGATGTTCTCATAGATTCTAATGCATAAGTATATGTTGATAAGACTTTGTTGTACATATCATTTAACTCGTTTCTTGCATGATCTGAGAATGTAACATCATTAGCTATACTATTTTGAGCTAATTCTGCTATATTTTCAGCGTGATCTCCTATTCTTTCTATATCATTAACTGTATTAAATAATGAATCTATAACTTCTCTGGATTCTTCATTTAAAGGAGCTTTTGATAATTTAAGCAAGTAATTTAGTATCATTTTTTGTAATTCATTTATTCTTTTTTCTTTTCTAAAAGTGCTAGATATATCTTTTTCTGATTTTTCCAATACACTTCTCATGGCACAATTTAAACTTTGCTTAGACTTTTCACCCATTCTTAATGTTTCTTTTTCAACATTCACTAATGCTATTGAAGGTGTTTCAATCATTCTATCATCTATAAATTTAACAACTTTTACATCATCATCTTCCGTATTATTATCTGGTATTAACCTAGTAGCTAATTTTATTATAAATTTGTTAAATGGTAATAAAATTAGTGTTGATGCTATATTAAATATTGTATGAACATTGGCAATTTGTCTTGCAACATTATTGGGATCCATATAATTTACTGCAATAACAACTAATTTATTTAAGAATAATAAGAATATTACTGTCCCAAGTATATTGAATATTAAATGTATAAGAGCTGCTCTTTTTGCACTTATGCTTGCACCTATACTTGATAATAAAGATGTCACACAAGTACCTATATTTTGACCATATAATATTGGCAATGCACTGTTAAGTGGTATTAACCCTTGGGATGCTAAAACAACTAACATACCCATTGAAGCACTTGAACTTTGTATTATGGCTGTTATTCCAAATCCTAATAATAATCCTAAGATTGGATATTTACCAAAAGTAAGTAACACGTTAGTAAATCCTGCATACTCTGATAATGGCTTAACTGCTTCTTTCATAAAGTCCATACCTGTAAATAGAATACCAAATCCTATTAAAACTTCTGCTATATGCTTAGTTTTTGGTTTTCCGCCAAATAAATAAAGAATTATACCTATTCCTAAAGCTACAGGAGCTAGTCCATTCATATCTATAGACACTAATTGTGCTGTAACTGTTGTACCTATATTGGCCCCCATAATTACTCCTACTGCTTGTGGCAATGTCATTATACCAGCATTGACAAAACCAACTACCATTACCGTAGTGGCACTTGATGACTGGATTACAGCTGTTACTAATGTTCCTATAAGAACTCCCATAAATATATTACTAGTTAGAAGTTCTATAATCTTTTTAAGCTTACTTCCAGCTGCTTTTTCTAGGGCTTCTCCCATAAGATTCATTCCAAATAGGAATAGTCCTAATCCACCCATAATACCTATGATTATTTCCAAATTGTATTCCTCCTTAGTTACATTCGTTCATTGATTATTATATTTTGCTTTTAATCCTAAAAAATTTTTTACTATTATGTATTTATGATTTAATGCATAAACATTATATCATAAATTTTTGTTAATTTTTTTTATCAATTCCCCCTTTATTGTTAAAATTATTTAACAATAGGGCAATACTTTCCAATTATTTTCTCTGCACATTTTATACCATCCACAGCAGCTGTAACTATTCCTCCCGCATAACCTGCACCCTCACCACAAGGATATAGATTTTTAGTACTTACTGATTGTAATGTTTCTTCGTCTCTAACTATTCTAACTGGAGCTGATGATCTTGTTTCCACACCTGTTAATACTGCATCATGCATGGCAAATCCATTTAGTTTTTTATCAAGAGATAATAAAGCTTCTTTCATAGTTGATGCTACAAATTCTGGCAGGCATTCTCTTAAATCAGTACCTGTTACACCTGGTTTATATGAAGGTTCAACCTTACCTATATCTGTCGTTATCTTATCATTTAAGAAATCTCCAACTAGCTGCATTGGTGCATTATAATTATTTCCCCCTAATTCATAGGCAAGTTTTTCATATTTTCTTTGGAATTCAATCCCTGCCAAAGGATGAGTACTTCCAAAGTCTTCTGGTGTAACATTAACTAAGAAGGCACTATTTGCATTTACCTTATCTCTAGCATGTTCACTCATACCATTTGTTACTACTTCAAATTCATTTGATGCAGAGGCTATTACAGTCCCTCCTGGACACATACAGAATGAATATGCAGTTCTTCCATTGGATGTATGCTCAATTAATCTATAATCTGCCGCTCCAAGTCTTGGATGGTCATAGAATTCTTTATATTGAGATTTATTTATTAATACTTGTGGATGTTCTATTCTTGCTCCAATAGCAAATGGTTTTTGGATTATTTTCACACCTTTACTATATAACATTTCGTAAGAATCCCTTGCACTATGACCTACAGCAAAAATTACATGGTCACATTCTATTCTTTCTTCGTTATTTACTATTACAGCTTTTATACTATCATTTTCTACTTCTATATCTGTAACTTGACTATTAAATCTTACTTCTCCACCTAATTTTTTTATTTCTTCTCTTATATTTTTTACCACATTTTTAAGTATGTCAGTTCCCACATGAGGTTTATGAGAATACAATATCTCATCAGGTGAACCAAAGTTTACAAGTTCTTCTAAAACCTTTCTACATCTTATGTCTTTTATTCTCGTTGTAAGTTTACCATCTGAGAATGTACCAGCTCCACCTTCTCCAAATTGTACATTTGAATTATTTTTAAAAATTCTATTATTCCAGAAGTTATTAATGTCTTTTGTTCTCTCATCCACGTCTAATCCTCTTTCAATTAATAGTGGATTATATCCTCTTTGTGCTAAAAGTAAAGATGCAAATAAACCTGCTGGACCACTTCCCACAACAACTGGTCTATGATTCATTTTATTGCTTCCATGTTTAATATCTATATAACTAGGTTGCTTTACTTCAACTACATCTTTTGGAGCGTTTTTTAATAGTTTTTGTTCATTCTTAAGTTCTACATCTACAGTGTACACAAAGTCTATTTTTCCCTTTTTTCTTGCATCTATAGATTCCTTAAATATATGATATTTTATCAACTCATTTTCTTTTATTTTTAATTTATTCAGTACTAACTTTAGTATTTTTGATTTATCATCATTAATACTAATTTTTATATTCGATACTCTTAACATTTTTTTCTCCTTATTATAATTAATTGTTTATTTTATCTTATTTATTATGTTTACCACTAAAAAAATAATCTTACTATCATTACTCAAAAAAAATCAAAAGCTAGGAGTTTTCCAATGCCTTTGATTTTTTAAAATTATTATTTATTTTTAGCTATTAAATACTATTAGTCTCTTTTAGTAATAAGACCTCTTATAACTTTCATATTATTAAATACCTTTTCTAAGAAATCTTCAGCTTCGTCATTATCTAATAATGTTATTTCCAGTTGATCTCCCGCTGGTATATTTTTAATTTCACAGTATTTCTTTGCTGTATCTAATAATTCATCTTTCTTTTCTGAAGATAAATCAAAGTCTTTATAGTCAATTATTATGTATTGTTTTACTTTTTGTTCTTTACCTTCATTGTATCCTATTTCTATATGATAAATTACAGCATATAAGTTGCTAGGACTTTCCTCACCATTATATACAGGCACTGCTGGATTTGATTTTATATAGTTAGTTGATACTGCAATTCCATTTCCTAAACTAAGACTCATATTTTTACCTCTTTCTCTATTATATATGTATTATTTTATCACCTTTTACATATATTAAAACCTTTTTTTATAACTTTTTACATTTTAAATACAAAAAATACTATTAAATGTAAAATTTAATAGTATTTTCTTATTAATCTAATTAATTTTTAATAGTAATAAATTTTATGATGCTTTTAACTCTTTATATCTTTTGCCTAAAGTACGAGGACTTATTTCATATTTTTCAGATACTTGGGCTTGAGTTATAATTTCTCCTGCATCCTTTTTAATATAATATTCTATGGCAGCCGCCCATCCGTTTTCGCTACCTTTTATAGATTTATTAGATTTAATAAATTGTTTCCACAAATCTAATCCTTTTTGTAGATATTTCTCTTCCATGTTATTTCTTAATGCATCATATATACTTGCATCTGAATTATTGTTCTCTTTAGTTTGTATTTCATTTTCAGCTTGGGTATTTAATGAATTTAAAATGTACGATTTATCATTTAATAATATTTGTTGTCCAAATTTATAAATTAATTCACTATTATAAATTACAAATTCCTTTATACTCTTTGATTTTTTGCTGTTAGACTTATATAACTGCTTAATATTATCAATTATTATTTGCAAGTTTTTATCTGATACTTCTATACATTCATCAACCAATATATTCATTCCTTGAACATTTACCGTTCTTCCTATTATACTTTCACCAATTCTTAATTTTTTGAATGCATCAACATCTTCTACTACTATTTTATTATCATTAAAATAGTCTCTAATTATTGATTTTGTATTTCCTATATCTTCAATTTTAAATATGCTTATATTAGCTTTAAGCATTGATGATAATAAATTTCTTTGGTTTTTAGTTAAAGTTAGTTTATTATCATCTATAAACATTTTAGTTATGGTGTTTCCCTTATTGTTTCTATAATCATACATGAAATATGTATTATATAGCTTGTCTATTGTAGAGTTACCTTCTTGTGAAATATGGAATTTCTTCGCACACTCTTCCCTATCATCGTAAAAACTTGATGTCTTAGAATATTCATATATTTTATTTTCCATATTTTTATACAAACCTTTTGCATATAATATTTTGTTTCTTGTAAACTCTATTAACTGATTTTTTTGTAAGCAACATTTTTTATACTTTTTTCCACTACCACAAGGACATAGTTCATTTCTACCTATCAAGTTATCTCCACTCCTTTACTATTTTTAAGCACGGCTATATATACTTGATCCTATATTAGAATTTATCATTCATTTATATTGTTAATTTTTATTGTAAATTTGCTTTTTATAGTTCCATATAACCTTTTAAACTTCCATACTTTAATAATAATTTTCTAGAAATTAGGCTATTATCCTTTTAAATTTATTAACAATCGTACTACCATTTTCATTGTAAAATTCCATAAAACTCCAATTGATAAATTATTACCTTATCATATTCCTTTATATGACTTTAAATGTCATCATGCAATCTACATAATTCTTTTCATTTCCTTTTTCATCTTTAGCATTTTTTATATCCATTTTTTCAATCTTATAATTTAGATTCAAATCATTTAAAACACTTTCAATTTCTTTAATTTTATCTAAATTTCCAGATACACTTAATTCAATTGATGAATATGGTTTATTGTTCTCATCAGTTTCATCAAATTTATTGACAAAGTTAATATCTAAACTAGGGTCCATTTTTCCAATTATCTTAATTACTATATCATCACTTAAATCCATCGTTTCATCATAACAATCACCTTTATATTGAGGTTTAGTTTGTGTTAATTTAGTTTTTTCCTGTTCCAAAGCATTAATTTTATTGTTCATAGGATAAGAGACACCTATACTAACTACTGTGAAGGTTATTATTGCTATGCATATTTTTTTTAATTCTTTTTTATTCTTCAAAACTATTCAGAACCTCCTATTTCATATACTGCATGAAAATATAATTTATTATTTTTATTTTCCACACTAGTAATAGAAAAATTTTTTATATTATCCATAGATTTTAATTCATCTAAATTTTTTAAACTTTTACATTTACCTTCTATACTTACTTTATTATTTTCAACAGATAGTTTCTCTACATTTGAAAAACCTAACAAATCATATACTTTATTTGTATCTTTTACCAATGTGCTCTTTTTATTTTTCGATTTTAATACTTCATTAGATTGAGTAATTAATTTAGTGTTATTAATTTCTTCTTTTAGGTTATTAATAGATTTTATACTTGTATAAGTTTGAAAAATTAATAAGTATATTAATATTATTACAGTACACTTTAAAATTTTTTCTTCTTGTTTTTCTTCTTTTAAGAAATTAATATTTTTGTTTTTTTTCATTTATATTATCATCCCCCATGCTGGTAAATTATCTAATGTCATATCTACAACTTCTTCACTATTACTTAAAATTAATTTATTTTTGAGATCTAATTTTTTTATTTTAAAGCTTTCTATGAAATTATCACTTATTCCATAATAGTATGTATTATCATATGAAAATTGATTAATAGAATACTGACTATTATCTTTATCCACCACATAAGATTCAATAATTTTTTTATTGGAAACTGTATTTAAAACCATATCTTTTTTTCTATTTTCTATTATGGTTATTTTTTCATAACCACCTTGTAATAAATCAATAACTTTCATATCAATCAGTTTTTGTAAAATATCAAAATTAATATACAAGTATTTTTTCTTAATTTTTAACTTTTCGCTTATGGATTTGCATATGTCTACATATTTCTTGGGAAATAATATTCCTTGTATTGATCCATTTCCTTTAGTATTGATAATTTTTTTATATTTTATTACATAATTTTGTAAATCTAAGGGCATATGAGCACCGATTTCATATTTAATTAGCTGAATAATTTCTTTTTGTCTTTTAGAGTTTATATTTGGTATATTTCTAATAATAATTTCATCATTTTGTATATTGAAATATACATTTTTTAATTTATGGTTTGTATTTTCTTTTATAATTTGAACTACTTTATCTTCGTATATATTATTTTCTTTATGTTTTAAGCTATTACTTCCCATTTCATAAGTTAATTGATTATGTATATTGTACTTATTTCTTTTTTTTCTTATTAATAATATTTGTGTATTTTCATTATTAATATTTACAATAAGATATTCCTTTATAAAATCACCTCCACAAAATTGTTATTTATGTTATTATGATCCACTAGGTGTATTAACAGTTTCTTCAGGCTTTGGATAAAATGTTTCCGTACCTATCTTAACTGTTACAGAATCTCCTTGTGCCGTTACAACAAATGAACCATCTTTTACTGATTTTGCAACTGGTACAAATTGAATATATTCATCATTTTTTAAATCACTTGGTTGAACTGATGTATTTCCATCGCTTATAGATATCATCGCTGCTGTTGCTAAATTGGCAGCTGTAGCATAATCAGCATTTTTCTTTGCATTCTCTTGTACTTTCGAATATTTTGTTACTGCAATACTAGATAAGATTCCTATTATAGTAATGACTATAACCATCTCAATCAGGGTAAATCCCCTTCTTCTCTTTTTATTTTTTAATATTGGCATTGCTATTACCTCCTTTTTTAAATAGCTGATACAGCATCAAACATTGGTACCATCATAGATATAACTATTATTCCTACCGCTACTCCTATAAATAAAGTGATAAAGTTTTCAAAGTATTTTGTCCCAATTTCAAGTTTTGAATCTAATTCATTTTCATAGTACTCGGTGACCGTATTTAGAACTGTATCTAGTTTTCCACTTTCTTCTCCTATGGTTATCATAGATAATAGTAAAGATGGTAATTCTTCCACTGTCTTTAGAGAATCTCCTATGCTATTACCTCTCTTAATAAAATCATTTGCTTTACATATTTTCAAATATATATATTCGTTGCTCATTACTTTTGCTGATGTTTCAATGGAGTCTACAATTTGCACTCCACTAGATATTAAAATTGATAAAGCTTTTATAAATTTATTAGTAATAATTAATTTTATATATGTTTTTACAATTGGAAGTTTAAATATAAGGCTATTTATCCTTTCATTAAACTTATCACTATTTTTCTTAAGATATATTAATCCTCCTATTAAAACTAAATTGCCAATTATAATTAAAAGTAAATCATCTCTAAATAAATGAGACAAAAATATTAGTATTTTAGTCAATCCTGGTGTTTTCATATTGTTATCTGCATAAATATCTTCAAAATTAGGAATTAAAAAAAGTAAAATAAATATAAAAGATATAATCATGGTAATTATCAATATAGTTGGATAAATTAATATACTTATAATCTTATTTCTCAATTTATTTTCTTTATCATAATAAATGGCTAGTTTGTCCATAACATCATCTAAGTTACCACTCATTTCTCCTGCTGCTATCATGCTTATATAAAAATTAGAGAAAGCCTTAGTATTTTCAAAAGACTCCTTTATTGAACTGCCTCTTTCAATATCTCCAAGTATTTTTCTTAGTACAATCCTCACTCTATCGTTTGATTCATTTATTAATGTCCTTAAAATTTTAGATATTTCACATCCCGATTTTAAGAGTATACTCATTTCTTTTGAGAAAATTTTTAAATCCTTGTTTTTTAATCTCCTCCCTTTAAAAAACGATTTCATTTCCTTAATATCTACTACTTTAAATCTGTTCTTATCAGCATAAGAATATATTTCATCTTCACTATCAATATTTAGTTTTAAAACTTTTCTATTATTTTCTTCATCGTAAATTATGCATTTATACAATATCTTTTCTCCTAATTAATAATTTCTTTATTCATGATACATTCTTCTAAAGTTGTTATTTTGTTTTTAATTAAATAGGAATAAGTATCTTCAAAAGTAATCATTCCATTTTTTATAGCTATATTTTTTATATCCTTAGCTTCTTTATTTTCCTGAATTCCGTTTCGTATTTCATCATCTATAGACAAAATTTCAAAAACTACAGTTCTACCATTGTACCCTGTGTATAAACACTCCTCACATCCAATAGGTATGGCTGTATAAATTGATTTTTTCTCATTTTGGTTAATAATAACTTCATTACTACAGTTTTCACATACCTTTCTTACTAACCTTTGTGATATAACACCAATCAAAGATGCATTTAATAAGTATGGTGGAATTTCCATGTCAATTAATCGGGCTATAGATGAAACTGCATCATTAGTATGAAGTGTACTTATTACTAAATGTCCTGTAATTGCTGCTCTTACAGCTGTTTTTGCGGTTTCTACATCTCTAATCTCTCCGACCATGATAATATCTGGGTCCTGTCTTAGAATTGCTTTTAATCCTTTTTCAAAAGTAAGACCTACTTTATGATTTACTTGAATTTGATTTATACCCTCCATTTTGTATTCAACAGGATCTTCAATAGTCATGATATTTTTACTTGTATCTCTCAAGTCCTTTAAAATAGAATATACTGTTGTAGTTTTTCCGCTTCCTGTTGGGCCAGTAACAAGTAATATACCTGTCTTTTTATTTATTATTTCTTGAATTTTTTCTATAGCATCTTTAGAAAATCCCAGTTCCTCCTTTGTTTTAAGAAAAGAATCTCTACTTAAAAGCCTAAGTACTATTTTTTCTCCATAAGTAGTTGGAACAGTTGAAATCCTAATATCTACTAATGAATCCTTGATTTTTACGTCTATCCTTCCATCTTGAGGTAATCTTTTTTCTGTAATGTCCATATTAGCTTTGTATTTTATTACAGATGCAAGGGATGGATATAAATCTAATTCTAAATTCAACATTTCCTTCATATTGCCATCCACCCTCATACGAATTTTTAATGAATCGCTGAAGGGTTCAATATGTATATCACTGGCTTTTTCCTTTACGGATTTTTGTAGAATGTCTTGAAATAAATAGTTAGCATAATCATCATCTACATTAATTGAATCTCCATAGCATAGTTCAATATTATCTAAAACATCTTCTCTTGATACTTGTTTTATAATTATGTTCTTTCCTGTAACTAACTTTAAATCTTGAGCTGCATATATATTTTCTTTTTCTATGCCTATTATTAAAGAATCTTCATTTAGCTCCATAGGAAACAAATTATATTTCCTTGCAAGCTTTTCTGGTACTAATATGGATAAATCTACTTCTGATGTTGTAATTTTAATCACCTCGATTACAATAAATATCTACTATGATTATCAACACTTAAGTTCTTATTTATACAGATATAAACTCTTATTTTAACCAAAATAATAAAAGCTATGATATTAAAATAAATTTTTTCATTTAATATCATAGCTTTTTATCTTAACTATTTATTTTTATATTTTAGAATTCGCTCCACTAATTGCTCTTTCAATTGATCAACCTTATCAAAATCCATATTTGGTATATAGTAATTTTCAATTACGTCATGATTTGATTTTGCTTTTTTCAAATTAGAAATAGCATAATTTATTAATTCGTCTAATATTTTTTCATCTAATTCTAATTCTTCTTTGTAATCATTTATTTTTTCTTTATCTATAAATTGACCTAGATTAATTGTATTTTTATCTTTAAATAAAGAACTTGTAGTTATTGCTATTCCCAAATCTGTAATCATTATTGATTCTATCTTTTCTGGTATAAGAGGATAGTGAAATACTTCTACTTTTAATCCTTTCAATACTGCCTTATCATATACTCTCTTTAAAAAAGTAGTCTTTCCATAACCTATTTTTCCATCAAGGTAATAAACCTTTTTAGCCTCTTGAAGCAAGCTGTCTGCATAGTCAATATGACCTATTGGAGTTATGGCTGTTCCAAATAAATGTCTAGGATTAGAAAGTTCATTTTTATTTTCTATTCCTTTAAATAATTCTTCTATAAATTCATCCGTAAATTTATTAAGTTTACCAAAATCCATTGCATCACTATTTTTACTTTCTATATCATAAAAAATTGGTTCCGCAGCCTTTAAATATTTAAATGCTCTTTGGAAACATGATCCTATTTCTTTATTACATTGTACTATTTCCACCTTATTATTTTCTAAATTATCCACATTCCAAAAATCACCGAAATTTACTATTTCGTCTATAGCTCCAGGTATCTTAGGATCAACAATATGTGGTGCTGTTGCATCTAACAAAACAACTTTTAATTTTTTTACTACAACTGCATCTAGCGAACCTGGATCAGATGAACACGGAAATACTTCTACGTCATATCCTCTTTCTGAAAAGTCACGTGCTACTTTTTTCATTAGAGATGATTTGCCAACTCCAGGACCACCTTTTAAACAAAAAATCCTATTCACATCTTTTGGAATAATATAATCGAAATAGGAATAAAATCCGTTACTTGTATTTGCTCCTGGAAATATCTTTCTAATTTTGCCTTTCATATTCATGCCCCCTAAAATATTCTACCTTTTATATTATTATATTGATAGCCATTTGGTTACCCCTTTTCTAGTATTTATATATATGAAGAAAATCTAGGTTACATATTAATTGATATAAAAATACTCATATCAACTACAAAAACATTAGCTTTATAATGTTTCATGTAAGTATAATATGAGTAAATTATTAAATATTTGAAAGTATTATTTGTTTATAAATCTATCAACAATACTAACAAGATTTCCGATTTCTGGTTTTGTTATTTGCTCATCTGCTCCCAGCTCTTTTCCTTTTGCATATATTTCATCACTTATTAATGATGAAAATAATATTAGCGGTATGTTTTTAAGATTATTATCTTCTTTTACTAATTTAGTTAGCCTATGACCATCCATTAAAGGCATTTCTATATCAGATATTATACATGTCACATGATTTGATATAGGATCTCCACTTTCTTTAACTTCACTTAAATATTTCCATGCATCCTGACCATTATCCATTTTTATTATATTTCTATAACCTGCTTTATTCATACAATCACATATCATTTTTGAAAGTAATGTTGAATCTTCAACTATCAATATTGGTTTATAAGAATCTTTACGTTTTCCTAATTTGTCTATCTCATCATATTGAATACTAGACTCAGGACTTATTTCGGCTACTATTTTTTCAAAATCTAATATAGTTATTAATTTATCATTATGTTCGGCAATACCTGTCGCAACGCCTTCTCCACCACCATATATGATTTTATCAGGTTTTCTTATGTTTTCCCATGAAACTCTACCTATTCCAACAACAGCCTCAACATGAAAAGCAAAAACTAATTTGTTAAAATTAGTTTTTATAAAAATGTCATGTGTTCCACTACCACTTCTAGGTATATTTAAATATTTACCTAAATCTATAACAGTTATTATTTCATCTCTAGGCTTAAATATTCCTTCTACTACTTCATGTGAGTTTGGCATTTTTTTTACTTCTTGAGCTCTTAATATCTCACGTACTTTAGCTACATTTATTCCAAATAATTCTTCTCCTATTGTAAACTCCATTATTTCAAGCTCATTAGTTCCCGATTCTAATAATATTTTTGTTTGACTAACACTCTCTGTATACTGCATTATCATACTCCTATATTCTTAAATAGTTTATTTTTCTGTCTCCTAATTATAATGCTTATATTTATTAATAATACGTCTAAACTTTTATAAACTATAGTATTTATTTTGATTTAATTAATTTTTTTGCAACGGACTTTCACCGTCAAACGGTTGACCATGCTGGCCACACATAAAAAAAGACATACCTATTTGGTATGCCTATAAATATCTTTTAATAATAAAAAATTACGTGGCTACGTGCTACTCTCCCAGGAGGTCGCCCCCCAAGTACCATCGCCGCTCAAGAGCTTAACTTCTGTGTTCGGAATGGGAACAGGTGTATCCTCTTTGCTATAATAACCACATAATCTTTATTCAAGTATTAACTTTTGTTAGTACTTTCAAAACTGCTAACATTTAATGTTTCCATTATATTTATTGGTCAAGTCCTCGACCTATTAGTATCAGTAAGCTACATATGTTACCACACTTCCACCTCTGACCTATCAACCATGTAGTCTTCATGGGGTCTTAACCTTACGGTGGGAAATCTTATCTTGAAGTAGGCTTCGCGCTTAGATGCTTTCAGCGCTTATCCTTTCCGTACTTAGCTACCCAGCTATGCCCTTGGCAGAACAACTGGTACACCAGCGGTACGTCCATCCCGGTCCTCTCGTACTAAGGACAGGTCTCCTCAAATTTCCTACGCCTGCGACGGATAGGGACCGAACTGTCTCACGACGTTCTGAACCCAGCTCGCGTACCACTTTAATGGGCGAACAGCCCAACCCTTGGGACCTACTACAGCCCCAGGATGTGATGAGCCGACATCGAGGTGCCAAACCTCCCCGTCGATGTGGACTCTTGGGGGAGATCAGCCTGTTATCCCCAGGGTAGCTTTTATCCGTTGAGCGATGGCCCTTCCATGCGGTACCACCGGATCACTAAGTCCGACTTTCGTCCTTGCTCGACCTGTATGTCTTGCAATCAAGCTCTCTTCTGCCTTTACACTCTTCGTACGATTTCCGACCGTACTGAGAGAACCTTTGAGCGCCTCCGTTACTTTTTAGGAGGCGACCGCCCCAGTCAAACTGTCCACCTGACAGTGTCCCACTACCTGATTCAAGGCAGCTGGTTAGAATCCCAGTACTACAAGGGTGGTATCCCAAGGATGGCTCCACACAGACTGACGTCCATGCTTCATAGCCTCCCACCTATCCTGTACATGTAGCACCGAGACTCAATGTCAAGCTACAGTAAAGCTCCATGGGGTCTTTCCGTCCTGTCGCAGGTAACCGGCATCTTCACCGGTATTACAATTTCACCCAGTCTGTTGTTGAGACAGTGCCCAAATCGTTACGCCTTTCGTGCGGGTCGGAACTTACCCGACAAGGAATTTCGCTACCTTAGGACCGTTATAGTTACGGCCGCCGTTTACTGGGGCTTAAGTTCACTGCTTCGGTTGCCCTAACAGATCCCCTTAACCTTCCAGCACCGGGCAGGCGTCAGCTCCTATACATCGTCTTGCGACTTAGCAGAAACCTATGTTTTTGGTAAACAGTCGCTTGGGCCTATTCTCTGCGGCCATGTTTCCATGGCACCCCTTCTCCCTAAGTTACGGGGTCATTTTGCCGAGTTCCTTAACAACAGTTCTCTGGCTGGCCTTAGGATACTCTCCTCACCCACCTGTGTCGGTTTGCGGTACAGGCACCTTTAACCTCGATAGAGACTTTTCTCGACAGTGTGAAATCAGCTACTTCGCTACTAAATTTCGCTCCGCATCGTACCCCAGCATTATTCTAACGGATTTGCCTATTAGAACTGCCTCAATACTTGCCCGTACATAACCAACAGTACGGTTAGCTTATCCTTCTGTGTCATCCCATTTCTCAAACGGTTATCGGTGGTACAGGAATATCAACCTGTTGTCCATCACCTACGCCTTTCGGCCTCGGCTTAGGTCCTGACTAACCCAGGGCGGACGAACCTTCCCCTGGAAACCTTGGGTTTACGGCCTGTGGGATTCTCACCCACATCTCGCTACTCATGCCAACATTCTCACTTCTATACAGTCCACATCTCCTTACGGTAATGCTTCAATCCGTATAGAAAGCTCTCCTACCCATCATAAATGATGCCGTAGCTTCGGTAGTACGTTTTAGCCCCGGAAATTTTCGGCGCAGGATCACTCGACCAGTGAGCTATTACGCACTCTTTAAATGAGTGGCTGCTTCTAAGCCAACATCCTGGTTGTCTGTGCAATCCCACATCCTTTACCACTTAACGTACATTTAGGGACCTTAGCTGACGATCTGGGCTGTTGCCCTTTTGACTATGAATCTTATCACCCACAGTCTGACTCCCAAGTATAAGAATACGGCATTCGGAGTTTGATAGTCTTCGGTAAGTGCAATACCCCCTAGGACATTCAGTGCTCTACCTCCGCTTCTCTAAACCTTGAGGCTAGCCCTAAAGCTATTTCGGAGAGAACCAGCTATCTCCGGGCTCGATTGGAATTTCACCGCTATCCACAGGTCATCCCCGAGCTTTTCAACGCTCGTGGGTTCGGTCCTCCACGAAATTTTACTTTCGCTTCAACCTGCCCATGGATAGGTCGCCCGGTTTCGGGTCTACGTCAACTAACTAAACGCCCAGTTAAGACTCGCTTTCGCTACGGCTCCACACCTTAAGTGCTTAACCTTGCTAGGTAACGTAACTCGTTGGCCCGTTCTACAAAAAGTACGCAGTCACACAAGTAATGTGCTCCTACAGCTTGTAAGTGTAGGGTTTCAGGTTCTATTTCACTCCCCTCCCGGGGTTCTTTTCACCTTTCCCTCACGGTACTATACGCTATCGGTCACTAGGTAGTATTTAGGCTTGGAGGATGGTCCCTCCTGCTTCCCACAGGGTTTCACGTGTCCCGTGGTACTCTGGATCATATCTATCGATTTCTTGTTTCAGTTACGTGGCTTTTACACTTTATAGCGGAGCTTTCCAACTCTCTTCACTTACAATTCCTCAACTTTATGATATGTCCGCAACCCCAGTGAAGAAAACTTCACTGGTTTGGCCTGTTCCGCGTTCGCTCGCCGCTACTTACGGAATCGAATTTCTTTCTCTTCCTCCGGGTACTTAGATGTTTCAGTTCCCCGAGTTCCCCTGGCATGACTATGTATTCATCATACCATACTTAGACATTACTCTAAGTGAGTTTCCTCATTCGGAAATCTTGGGATCAAAGTTTACGTGCAACTCCCCCAAGCTTATCGCAGCTTATCGCGTCCTTCATCGGCTCCTAGTGCCAAGGCATTCGCCCTACACCCTTAATAACTTGACCAGTTATCAAAGTTTGATATTTTTAAAAGTTATCTTCTTTATATGATATATTTTTTAAGAAGTTTATCTTCTTCTTTTATAATGTCATATCACTAAATGTTATGCAGTTTTCAAAGTACTAATTTTGAGTTTTCATAAAGAACCCTCAAAATTAAACAGTAGGTTAATTCTCCCTAGAAAGGAGGTGATCCAGCCGCACCTTCCGATACGGCTACCTTGTTACGACTTCACCCCAGTTATTGATTTCACCTTCGACACTCGCTTCCCAAAGGGTTAGCTAAGTGGCTTCGGGCGCCCCCAACTTCCGTGGTGTGACGGGCGGTGTGTACAAGACCCGGGAACGCATTCACCGCAGCATTCTGATCTGCGATTACTAGTAACTCCAGCTTCATGTAGGCGAGTTTCAGCCTACAATCCGAACTGAGAATGGCTTTAAGGGATTAGCTCGGCCTCACGACTTGGCTGCCCTCTGTACCACCCATTGTAGCACGTGTGTAGCCCTAAGCATAAGGGGCATGATGATTTGACGTCATCCCCACCTTCCTCCAGGTTATCCCTGGCAGTCCCTCTAGAGTGCCCAACTTAATGCTGGCAACTAAAGGCAAGGGTTGCGCTCGTTGCGGGACTTAACCCAACATCTCACGACACGAGCTGACGACAACCATGCACCACCTGTCACTTCTGTCCCCGAAGGGAAAAATGCGATTAGGCATCGGTCAAAAGGATGTCAAGCTTAGGTAAGGTTCTTCGCGTTGCTTCGAATTAAACCACATGCTCCGCTACTTGTGCGGGTCCCCGTCAATTCCTTTGAGTTTCACTCTTGCGAGCGTACTCCCCAGGCGGAGTACTTAATGCGTTAGCTGCGGCACCGAGGGGGGTAACCCCCGACACCTAGTACTCATCGTTTACGGCGTGGACTACCAGGGTATCTAATCCTGTTTGCTCCCCACGCTTTCGTGCCTCAGTGTCAGTTACAGTCCAGAAAGCCGCCTTCGCTACTGGTGTTCCTCCTAATATCTACGCATTTCACCGCTACACTAGGAATTCCACTTTCCTCTCCTGCACTCAAGTTTCCCAGTTTCAAGAGCTTACTACGGTTGAGCCGTAGCCTTTCACTCCTGACTTAAGAAACCACCTACGCACCCTTTACGCCCAGTAAATCCGGATAACGCTAGCCCCCTACGTATTACCGCGGCTGCTGGCACGTAGTTAGCCGGGGCTTCCTCCTCAAGTACCGTCATTATCTTCCTTGAGGACAGAGTTTTACGACCCGAAGGCCTTCATCACTCACGCGGCGTTGCTGCATCAGGCTTTCGCCCATTGTGCAATATTCCCCACTGCTGCCTCCCGTAGGAGTTTGGACCGTGTCTCAGTTCCAATGTGGCCGATCACCCTCTCAGGTCGGCTACTGATCGTCGCCTTGGTAAGCCGTTACCTTACCAACTAGCTAATCAGACGCGGGTCCATCTCATACCGCCGGAGCTTTGATAAGAAATCCATGTGAATCTCTTATATTATCCTGTATTAGCATACCTTTCGGTATGTTATCCATGTGTATGAGGCAGGTTACCCACGCGTTACTCACCCGTCCGCCGCTCTTCTCCGAAGAGAATCGCTCGACTTGCATGTGTTAGGCACGCCGCCAGCGTTCATCCTGAGCCAGGATCAAACTCTCAAATAAAAGTTGTCCAATTGCTCAGCTAATCATTATCTGAATATCTGGCTTGGTTTGTTTGTTGTTTCAGTTTAATTCTTAAAGAATTAATTTATTGTTAACCTACTGTTTAATTTTCAAAGTTCTTTTGCTTGTTTCAGCTTCTTTATTCTACCAAAGCTGTTTTTCTTTGTCAACAACTTTTTTTCAAAAGTTTTTTGTTGACCTTTTGTCCCTGTCTCAAGGACAAGTAATACTATATCATCGTAAATTATATTGGTCAATAGTTTTTTTAAACTTTTTTTATACTATAATTTTATAAAAAACTTATTAACATACCTCATTACATTTTATCCACATTATAAACAATTTGAAACAGGCCTATATTGTGAATTATTAATTTTTATCAACAATCCATCAGCTAATAATGTGAATAATTTTTTATATTTTTATATAAAAATAATAAATATCTCATATCAAGTATTTTATCGTCATCTATTAATATACTCAAAGTAAGAACAATTATGCCTAGTTTTTTAATAATTATTTAATTATAATTGCTCGCCTCTTAGCTCTAATTTTTCACGAATAAATTAATTATGATCAATATTTTAATCAAAATAGAATACCTCTCATGAAATTATTACAAGTATTTCTATCCTCTTAAAATTTAAATGTTAATAAAAGCTTGTGCTATCAATATCCTTGTAAGTAAAAAAATTGTGCTGAAATGTGAATTTACATTTCAGCACAATTTTATACTAATCAACTGTTATTTCATAACCATGTTCTTCATATTGAGCTATTATTTCATTCCATACATCTTCTACTCCAGTTTTCTTTGAAGAAGAAAGTGGTATTACTTTTTCATCTTTTTCAAGCTGTAATTTTTTTCTTATTATGCTTATATGTTTTTGATATTGACCTCTAGATATTTTATCTGCTTTTGTTGCTATAATAACACAGTTATATCCGAAGTGCTTTATCCATTCATACATCATAACATCATCGTTTGTTGGCTCATGTCTTATATCTACAAGTAAGAAAATAGCACATAATTCTTGTCTATCTTGTAGATATCTTTCCATAATAACTCCCCATTTATCCTTTTCTGATTTTGATACCTTAGCATAACCATAACCAGGAAGGTCAACAAAATAAAACTCATCATTTATTTTATAAAAGTTTATAGTTCTTGTTTTCCCAGGAGTTTGACTTGTTCTTGCAAAGTTTCTTCTATTTAATAAAGCATTTGTAGCTGAAGATTTTCCCACGTTCGATCTTCCAACTAAAGCTATCTCTGGCAGTCCTTCATCAGGATATTGATCTTTTTTAATTGCACTTACCACTATTTCTGAACTTCTAATTTTCATTTTTATCACCGTCTTTTACTAAAGCATGCTCTAAAACTTGATCCATATGGTCAATAAGAACAATTTCTAGTTTTTCTTTTACATTTTCAGGTATTTCATCTAATTGAGCATCACATTCTCTTGGTATTAAAACTTTTTTAATTCCAGCCCTATGTGCTGCAAGTACCTTTTCTTTAATTCCACCTACAACCATTACTCTACCTCTAAGAGTTATTTCACCAGTCATAGCCACATCACATCTAACAGGAATTTTAGTTAATGCAGAAATTACTGCAGTAGCCATAGTTACACCTGCAGATGGACCATCTTTTGGAGTTGCTCCTTCTGGACAATGTATATGAATATCTTCTGTTTTGTAGAAATCTTGGTCTATGTCAAATTTATCCGCTATAGATCTTATATAAGATATACCTGTTCTAGCCGATTCCTTCATTACGTCACCAAGTGATCCTGTTAATACAATTTGCCCTTTTCCTTTTAATACATTTACTTCTACAGGAAGCGTAACTCCTCCTACCGAAGTCCATGCAAGACCTGTTACTACACCTACTTCAGGTTTTGTTCCCGCTAAATCATATAGATATCTATCTCTGCCTAGATATTCTTCTAAATCTTTAGAAGTTACTAAAACATCTTCTAGTGATGAGTCTTCAACGAATTTTTTAGCAATTTTTCTACAAATCTTACCTATAGTTCGCTCTAAAGTTCTAACTCCTGCTTCTCTTGTATAATAGTTTATTATGTCTCTCATTGCTGATTCTTCTATTGTTACAAATCCTTCTTTTAATCCATTTTCTTTAATTTGTTTTGGAAGTAAGTATTTCTGTGCTATATTAAGTTTTTCTTCTTCAATATAACCTGATACTTCTATTATTTCCATTCTATCAAGTAATGGCCCTGGTATTGTACTTAAGCTATTTGCTGTAGTAACAAATAGTATTTTCGATAAATCAAAAGGTACTTCTAAATAATGATCAACAAATGTTTTATTTTGTTCTGGATCTAAGACTTCAAGCATTGCTGAAGATGGATCTCCTTTATAATCTGCTGCCATTTTATCTATTTCATCTAATAAGAATACTGGGTTCTTAGTTTGAGCTTCTTTTATACCATTGATTATTCTACCTGGTATAGAACCTACATAAGTTCTTCTATGCCCTCTTATCTCAGCTTCATCTCTTACTCCACCTAAAGATATTCTTACGAATTTTTTACCTAAGGCTTCTGCTATAGATTTTGCTATAGAAGTTTTACCAACACCTGGAGGTCCTACTAAACAAACTATTGGTCCTTTTAGTGATTTAGATAATTTTCTTATAGCTAAATATTCTAATATTCTATCTTTAACTTTTTCTAATCCATAATGTTGCTCATCTAAAATCTCTCTAGCATTTTTTAAATCAAGTTTATCTCTTGTTTCTTTATTCCATGGTAGTGAGAATATAGTATCTAAATATGTTCTACTTACTGATGAATCTGGAGATCCCAGAGATGTTCTAGAAAATTTATTAATTTCTTTTTCTATTTTTTCCTTTGTTTCCTTAGGCGCTTTAATCTTCTTAAGTTTTTCTTTATATTCTTCAACCTCAGAAGTTAAGTCTTCATCTTCTCCTAATTCTTTTTGTATAGCTTTTAATTGTTCTCTAAGATAATATTCTTTTTGAACCTTATTCATTTGTTTCTTGACTCTTAGAGTTATTTTCTTTTCTATTTTTAGTATATCTATTTCTTCCAACAGAATTCTATACAATAACTCTAATCTTTTAACTATATCAAACTCTTCAAGAATTTCTTGTTTTTGTTCTGCTTTTAAGTAAATATTAGATGCAATAGTATCTATAAATCTATCAACATTTTCTATTTCTCCAAGAGACACTAAGATTTCTGGCGAAACCCTATTTCCTATATTTATGTATTCTTCGAATGCATCAAAAACATTTCTTACAAATGCCTCTACTTCTATATCTAACTCTGCATTTTCTTGATCATATATTATTTCTTCTACTATTGCTTTAAAATATCCATCTTCTTCGTCTATTTCTTTAACTTTACCTCTAGATACTCCTTCTACTAAAACACGAACTGTATCTCCAGGTAATTTGATAACTTGTTTAACTTTACAAATAGTTCCAACATGATAGAAATCTTCTGTTGTAGGCTCATCTACTTCTGCTTCTATTTGCGAAGTTAAAAATACTAATTCATCTTCTAACATAGCTTGATCTAATGCTTTTAATGACATTTCTCTACCTATATCAAAATTTAATATCATATATGGAAATATGGCTAATCCTCTTAAAGGTATCAATGGTAACTCATGGTCAATTTTAGTATAATTTTGTTCCATCATTATCACTCCTTAAAGTGCTATTTTCTTTGCTTTTTATATTATATATTTATGTATGTTAATTTTCAACACAAATCAACATAGCAATATGCATAATTTAGGTTAATTTTATTATGCTATATTAATAAAATAATAATTCATTTATAAATATTTATTTTGTTTATAATTGAAGCTACATATAAAGTACGTATTAATTTAGAATAATAAAACTAAATTTAATAGACCTCTTGCTTAAGTTATATGTTGTAAAAACACCTTCATTAAGCAGTTGGAAATTAAAAGGAGCTTATTAATATATAAGCTCCTTTTTATATTAATTATGCACTTTCTTCTTTATCTTTAAGAACCATAATTGGTTGTGTTTCATCAGCAACAGATTCTTTCGTAACTATTACTTTCTTGATATCTTCTCTTGATGGAATCTCATACATAGTTTCCATCATAACACTCTCAACTATACTTCTAAGACCTCTAGCCCCGGTATTTCTATCTATAGCTTTTTTAGCTATAGCTCTTAGAGCCTCTTCATCGAACTCTAAATCAACACTGTCTAGTTCAAATAATTTTTTATATTGTTTAACTAGAGCATTTTTAGGTTCTTGTAAAATTCTCATTAAAGCATCTTCATCTAGTAACTCTAATGTAGCAACTACAGGTATTCTACCTATAAACTCAGGTATTATACCAAATTTAAGTAAGTCTTCAGGAAGAACTTTTGCATATATTTTCCCTAAATCAGTAGCTTTCTTACTTTCAATTTTAGCACCAAACCCTACTGTTTTTTCTGTTCCACGCCTTTGAATTATTTTTTCTATACCATCAAAGGCACCACCTAAAATAAATAATACATTAGTAGTATCTATTTTTAAGAATTCTTGATGAGGATGTTTTCTTCCTCCTTGTGGCGGAACATTAGCTACAGTTCCTTCTAGAATTTTTAAAAGAGCTTGCTGAACGCCTTCACCACTTACATCTCTTGTAATAGATGGGTTTTCTGACTTTCTAGCAATTTTATCTATTTCATCAATGTAGATTATTCCTCTTTCTGCTTTTTCTATGTCAAAATCAGCTGCTTGGATAAGCTTTAATAGTATATTTTCAACGTCTTCACCTACATATCCTGCTTCTGTTAAAGAAGTAGCATCTGCCATTGCAAAGGGAACATTTAGTGTTCTAGCTAAAGTTTGAGCAAGTAGTGTCTTTCCAGAACCTGTTGGTCCAAGTAAAAGGATGTTACTCTTTTGTATTTCTATATCTTTAGTTGTAGATTTTTTACTATATATTCTTTTATAGTGGTTATAAACCGCAACTGATAATATTTTTTTAGCTCT